>JBHHVZ010000025.1:0-32448 GCA_046756245.1 Parvularculaceae bacterium | reverse complement strand
AACGTGCAACCCCCTCCGTCTCGGCCTTCGGCCTCGACACCTCCCCCGTGAAACGGGGGAGGAATAGCGCTGTGCGCCAATTAGAATTCTCTTTCATGACTCATGTGCTGCAATGCATCCGCGATGACGGCGTGTCGCTGCTTTAACGATGTTTTTCGTTCACCACTCCAATATAACCTTTCCCGATTGGCCCGAGCGCATGACGTCGAAGCCTTTCTGGAACTCGGCGACGGGAAAGCAGTGGGTGATGATCGGCGTAAGATCGAGCCCGGCCTGCAGCATCGCGCCCATCTTGTACCAGGTCTCGAACATCCGCCTTCCGTAAATGCCCTGGATTTCAAGCCCTTTGAAAATCACCTTGTCCCAGTCGATCCCGGCGCCGTTCGGCATTAGCCCAAGCATGGCGACCTTGCCGCCGTGATTCATGGTTTCGAGCATGGATGCGAAGGCGGCGGGGACGCCCGACATCTCCATGCCGACGTCGAAGCCTTCGGTCATGCCGAGATCGGCCATCACGTCGTTGAGGGCATCGCGTTCGACGTTGACGGCGCGGCTTGCGCCCATCTTGCGGGCGAGGTCGAGCCGGTAGTCGTTGATGTCGGTAATGACGATATGACGCGCGCCGGCGAAACGCGCGATCGCCGCGGCCATGATCCCGATCGGCCCGGCGCCGGTGATGAGCACGTCCTCGCCGACGAGATCGTAGGCGAGCGCCGTGTGCGCGGCGTTGCCGAAGGGGTCGAAGATTGCGCCCATCTCGTCGGAGATGTCGTCCGGCAGCCTGTAGACATTGAAGGCGGGCGCGGCGACATATTCGGCGAACGCGCCCGGCCGGTTAACACCGATCCCAACCGTGTTGCGGCAAAGATGGCGCTTTCCCGCCCGGCAATTGCGGCAATAGCCGCAGGTGACGTGGCCTTCCGCCGACACCCGGTCGCCGATTTTGAGTTTCGAGTGTTCAGGGTGGACTTCCGAGCCGATCTCGACGACTTCGCCGGCGAATTCATGGCCGACGGTCATTGGCACCGGGATCGTCTTTTGCGCCCAGTCGTCCCAGTTATAGATATGGACGTCGGTGCCGCAGATCGCCGAGCGCCGGACCTTGATCAGCACGTCGTTTACGCCGACTTCAGGCCGCGCCGTGTCGGCGAGCCAGATGCCTTCTTCGGACTTTGCTTTGATGAGGGCTTTCATTCTGCGTTCTTCGGGTATGTTTCGTCTCTTGCGCGTAAAACTTCTTTGGCTGCGGTCGCACGCCCAGCGTTCAGAGACATTTTCGCCAACATTTCTCGAAGTTCTTGAGAGCTTTGTTTCTCAGCCCATTCTCTCAACGTTGCGAATTCTTGTTTCCGAACTTCGTGCTTATTCATGTTAAATCACTCCCAGCTCTTTTCCAGCCTTCGCAAACGCCTCAACCGCGCGGTCGACCTGTTCGTCGGTGTGGCCGGCGCACATCTGGGTGCGGATGCGGGCCTGGCCCTTCGGCACAACCGGATAGGAAAAGGCGGTCACGTAAACGCCTTCGTCCATCAGCGCCGCCGCCATCTCGCCGGCTTTTCGCGCATCGTAAAGCATCACCGGAATAATCGGGTGCTCGCCGGGCAGGAGATCGAATCCGGCCTCGCTCATGCCGGCGCGGAAGCGCCGCGCATTGCGGAAAAGCTGTTCGCGAAGCCCGTCGCCGTCGCGCACGAGGTCAAACGCCTTGAGGCTCGCGCCCAAAAGCGCCGGCGTCAGCGCGTTCGAAAAAAGATAGGGCCGGGCCCGGTTGCGCAGGAGATGCACGACGTCTTTCGAGGCGCAGATATAGCCGCCCATGCTGCCGCCGAGCGCCTTGCCGAGCGTGCCGGTGAGAATGTCGATGCGGTCTGCGACGCCGCAATGGGACGGCGTTCCCTTGCCGCCGGGGCCCATAAAACCCGCCGCATGGGCGTCGTCGACCATGACGAGCGCACCGAATTCGTCTGCAAGCGAACAGATTTCGTCAAGTTTGGCGATATAGCCGTCCATGGAGAAAACGCCGTCGGTGACGATGACCTTGGTGCGCGCGCCGTCGGCGTCGGCCTGCTGTAGCCGCCTTCGCAAATCATCCATGTCGGAATTGGCGAAACGAAAGCGCTTCGCCTTGCTGAGCCGCACCCCGTCGATGATCGAGGCGTGGTTGAGCGCGTCGGAAATGATGGCGTCCTCCTCGCCCAGAAGCGGTTCGAACACGCCGCCGTTTGCGTCGAAACAGGCCGCGAACAGAATCGAGTCGTCATAGCCGAAAAAATCGGCGATCGTGCGTTCGAGCTTGCGGTGCAGGTCGGTGGTGCCGCAGATGAAGCGCACCGACGCCATGCCGAAACCGTAGTCATCCATCGTCGCCTTCGCCGTCGCAACCAGATCCGCGCTGTCGGCGAGGCCGAGATAGTTGTTGGCGCAGAAATTCAGAGCGCGAACCCGCTCGCCCTTGTGATCGACCTCGATCTCGGGTCCCTGCGGCGAGGTGATTTCGCGCTCGGTCTTCTCAAGTCCCTGATCGCGAATGTCGGCGAGCGTTTCAGATATGCGGGCGTAAAAGGCGTCGCGCATCGCGCCCTCCCTGTTGCGTCAAGGCAGGGTTGTAATCGCCTTGTCATCGGGATCAAGAGCGGTGGCTTCGCCAGCGTTTATGCTGCGCTGCGCGCCAGCGAATTTTCTCTCAAAATATCATAAGCGCCTGCGCTGAGCCAATATTCGGAAATAATACGGACAAGTTTTAAATCGAGAGGCTTTTCCGGAACCGTTAATTTTGCCAATATGCGCCTGCTTGCGTCGAGGGGAAGGGGCGCCGGGCAAAATAGCCAAGGGCGCGGAAATCGCGCCAAAAAGACGGGAGGGCGAGTTTAATGAAAACCAGCAGACGGGAACTCTTGCGCGGCGCCGCGCTGACAGGGGTGATTGCAGGCGCGGGCGCGCTCAAAGGTTGCGGCGACGAGGCGGCGCCCGGAAAAGCAGGCGGGACCGGCGGCGAAGACGCCGGCTCTGAAATCACCACGCGGACCATCGCCGAAGCCGAAAAGATTCAGGGCATCCGCTATACGCCGGCCGAACGGGCGATGATGATCGAAGACCTCGAGAAAAATCTCGAAGCGCTCGCCCGCCTGCGCGAAACCGAAATGCCGAATGATCTAGCGCCGGCGTTGGTGTTTGATCCGAAACTCCCCGGCAAATCCGTCGGCTCACAGAGGAATGAGCTTGATCTCGGCGGCGCATATGACGCTAATCTGCCTGACAATGACGACGATATTGCGTTCTCAAGCGTCGGCCAGCTTGGTGTCTGGTTGCGTTCGGGCGCGTTAACGAGCGCGCGTCTTACGGAAATCCATCTAGAGCGGATTGAACGCTTCGCGCCGCGGCTGGAATGTTTCGTCACCGTGACGCCGGAAATTGCGCGCGCGCAGGCCGCGGAAGCCGACGAGGATTTCGCCGACGGCCGCGACCGCGGACTGCTGCAGGGTATTCCCTACGGGCTGAAAGATCTCGCCGACACGAAAGGCGTGCCAACCACTTGGGGCGCGACGCCCTTCAAGGATCGAATTCCTGAAGACGACGCCGAAGTCGTGCGTAAGCTCGAACGCGCCGGCGCCGTGCTTCTCGGCAAGACGACCTGCGGCGCGATCGCTTATGGAGACCAGTGGTTCGGGGGACGCACGCGCAATCCCTGGAACCCGAAAGAAGGCTCGTCAGGCTCGAGCGCCGGCTCGGCGGCGGCGACGGTCGCGGGGCTTTGCGCTTTTTCGATCGGCACCGAAACATTGGGTTCGATCGTCTCGCCGTCCGAACGCTGCGGCGCAACCGGCCTGCGCCCGACCTTCGGGCGCGTGTCGCGGGCCGGCTTCATGGCGTTGTGCTGGTCGCTCGACAAGGTCGGCCCGATCTGCCGCAGCGTCGAAGACACGGCGCTCGTGCTTTCCGAGTTGAACGGCTACGACCAGGACGATCCCTCCGCCGCACGGGTCGGATTTTCCTATCTCGCCGGCGATTACGACGTATCCGGAATGACGGTCGGCTATGTGCCCGCGTGGTTCGAGGAAGGCGACGACGTCGACCGCGCTGCGCTCGAAGCGTTACGCAGTCTGGGGGTTACATTGCAGGAATTCCCCTGGCCGGATACGCCGTTCGATTCGCTTGTTCAGATCGTGCTGGTCGAAGCCGCGGCGGCGTTTGCGGATTTGACGCTTTCCGACAGAGATGATGAGCTCGTCTGGCAGGACAAGCAGGCGTGGCCCAATACATGGCGCGAAGCGCGGCTTTTGTCGGCCGTCGATTACGTGCAGATCAACCGCCTGCGCCGCCGGATCATGACGGAGCTCGATGCGGCCTTCGAGGGCTTCGACGCGCTGATCGGCCCGCATTACGCCGGCGGCGCGCTGCTCGCCACCAATTGCACGGGCCACCCGCAACTGGCGCTTCGAGCCGGTTTCGCGCAGACGCCCACGCGCACGCTGTTTGACAACAGCGAAGCGAAGGAAGGGGCCGAGACGTTCCTGACGCCGCGTGGAATCAGCCTCTGGGCCGATCTCTTCGATGAAGGTAAGATCATTGCGCTCGGTCGAGCGCTTGAAAATAAGCTCGGCGTATCCGGGGAAAGGCCGCCCGGTTTCTAAAGTCCGTGCGGCGTTAACGCGGCGTCAATGTAATGCGGTTGGTCTCAAATAGGTGTAAGGGCGCGCGCCGTCGCCGTTTCCAACGCGGCGTCGAAAAGGGCGCTGCGGCGATGTGAGCGATGCGACGTCATTTTTATAGTTTCCACGGCGGCGGCCGCATCCTTGGCGCCGGCCTGCGATTAATTGCAGCCGCTGTCGCCGCCGTCGGTCTAAGTCTGGCCGCCGGATGTTCAAGCAGCGGATCGAACGCGACGGCCTTCACGCCTCCTCCGCCTCCGCCCCCTCCGCCGCCGCTGCCGCCGCCGCCCGAGGATTTCCGGACGGCCGAGTTTCAGAACCAGCCCGGTCTCGAACAAATCAACGTCGTGCCCGCCTACGAACAGGGCGCGCTCGGCGCGGCTGTGCTTGTCGCGATCATCGACACCGGCATCGACGTCGACAATATTGAATTTGAAGGCAGGATCGATCCGCGCAGCGCCGACCTCGTAGCGCCGGGGATTGTTCCCGACGACAAGCTGAGACCGGGCGGTCCCGATCTCCAGGACGTGGACGGACACGGCACGGCCGTCGCCGGTATTATCGCCGCTGCGAAGAACGATCTGGGCATGCACGGGGTCGCGCCGGAAGCGCAAATTCTGATGTTCCGCGGCGACGATGAGTCGGATTCGCTGATGATTCTGGGCGAAGCGATCGTCGAAGGCGTGATCCGTTCGGCCAATGCCGGCGCCGGCGTGCTTAATCTGTCGCTGGGCTCGGACGAACCGGAAGCGCTCGACGATTTTGCGAATATCCTCGAGTTCACCTCGCGAAACGACATGGTCGTCGCAGTTGCAGCCGGCAATGACGGGCTTGACGATCCTGAAGCTTCGGCGCTCGGCGCCATCGATCCCCTGGCTCGTGGAACCGCAATTATCGTGGGCGCCGTCGATTTTAATAATCAGATTGCGTCATTTTCAAACCGCGCCGGGACCGGCGCAGAATTTTTTCTAGTCGCGCCGGGATTGCGCGTGCCGACGGTTCCGATCGGCGGATCGCCGGGACTGATGAGGGCGTTTAGCGGCACCAGCGCGTCGACCCCGCATGTGGCCGGCGCAGCAGCGCTTATCCGCGAATTGTGGCCGCAGCTTAGCGCTGCGGAAGTCGTAGACATTCTTCTCACCTCGGCGACGGATCTCGGCGCGGCCGGGACCGATCCGATCTTCGGCCGGGGGCTTCTGAATGTCGGCGCGGCGATCGCGCCGCTCGGCGGAACAAGCGTGTCGAGCGTCAGCGGCGTTACGAGCGCAGTTTCGGACGCGGGGCTTCAACTGTCCACGCCATTCGGCGACGCCACGCTTTCATTCGACGACATCATCGTGCTGGACGGGTTCAATCGCGATTTCAGGGCCGATATCGGCGGACTCGTGCGGCCGGCCGGCGACCGGCGCGCCGATCCGTTTGCGTATCTTCACCCATTTACGTCCTACCGCTCCGCGGCGCAGATGCTGGGTGCGGGCGCGTTGCATGTGCGGTTGCACAGTCGCGACCTGACTTTCTCCGATCCGGCGGCGGCGGCGCGCTCCGGTCGTTCTGGTCTCGCTGCGCAAGAAAATGATCTCGACCGCGACCTTGCCCTTTCATTCACGCAGCCGCTTGCCGAGGCTGCGCGCGTGACTGTGGCGCATGGATTCGCCCCCTATGAGATAGCCGCAATGGCGAGCCGGCGCGGTCTCGGTCGGTGGCTGGCGCGCGATGCTTTCGCCGACGCCTATCTGCCCAAGACCGGCGACGCGCTGACGAGTTTCATTGAAATCGGCCGCGCCGGGAAAGTTCGTTACGATCTGCTGATGGCGCAGTCCTTCGGCGATGAAACGCTCGTGATTGACGGGCGCGCGCCCTTCGATCCAAATCGGCTGCCGGCGGAGCGGGTGACGAGTCTGCGCGTCGGCGCCTCACGCGACTTCGATCGCGGGTCTTTGCGGCTCGAAGGCGGGCTGCGTTATGAGCGCGGCGGCGTGCTCGGCGCGCGTTTCGGATCTGCGTTCGCCGGCGGCGTCGACGCCTTGACCGCTTATCACGCCGTCTCCGGCGACTGGGCGCTGACCCGGAACTGGCGGCTGCAGGGACGCTACGCCGTCGGTTATACGAAAAGCGCCGGCGGCGCCGGGACGGGGCTTTACGACGGTCTTTCGGGGCTGGTCTCGACGCAAGCTTCAGTCGGTCTTTCGAGCCGGAACCTGTTTGCGGCCGGCGACCGGCTGAGCCTGTCGGCGACGCAGCCGCTCCGCGTCGAGCGCGGGGCGCTCAAGCTCATTCTGCCGACGGCGTTCGACAAGAGAACCGAGACGCTTGGATTCACCAGGGAGCGCGTGGCCTTCCACGCCGGGTCGCGTGAGATCGATCTTGAAGCGCGCTATATGACGCCGGGTCCGTTCGGCGCCGGGATCGAGATTAATCTGCTGCATCAGCTCGCCGCCGGCCCGGGCGGACGCGATGCGACGACCCTGCTGCTGCGGTCCGGGATTGCGTTTTGAGCGTGATGGTCAAATAAACCGCGCCACCACGTCCTTGTAGGAACGCGACAGTTTCAGCTCGGCGCCGTTTTCAAGGATCAGGAAATATTCCCCGTTTGAGTGGGGGTGAAGCTCCTTCACCTTGTCGACATTGACGATCGCTGAGCGGTGCACGCGCTGGAACCGCGACGGATCGAGCTTCTGTTGAAGCGCCTTCATGGTTTCGCGGATGATATGCGTCTTGCCGCCGGCGTGGATGCACATGTAATCGCCGGCCGCGTCGATCCATTCGATTTCATTTGAGTACAGTACGACGACTTTTGACCCGTCCTTAAAGCTGAGCCTCTCGGCGTAGCGTTCTTTTTCCGACCAGGCTGGATCGGCGATAAGCTCCTTGATGCGGTCGCGGTCGTCGTCGCTCAACGAGGCGAGCAGTTCGACAAGGTTTGATTCCCGGTTTGTCGCCGCTTTCGACTTCAGCACTTCGCGGGCGCGGTGGATGGCGTCCTTGAGCCGTTCCTCGTCGACCGGCTTGACCAGATAATCAAGCGCGTTCGCCTCGAACGCGTCTATGGCGTATTTGTCGTAAGCCGTGACGAACACGAAAAGCGGCGCCGGCCCGCCGATGAGCGCCCTGACGACGCCGAAACCGTCAATGCCCGGCATCTGGATGTCCAGAAACACCAGATCCGGCGACTTTTCCTTGATCATCTTGATGGCGTCTCGCCCGTTGGCGCATTCGCCGACAATCTCGATTTCGGGAAATTCCTTCAGGCGCAATTTCAACCCGCGCTGTGCGAGCGGTTCGTCGTCGACCAGAATGGCCCGGATTGCATCTTCCCCCATGATCCTAAGTCCTCGTCTCAAAGGGCAGCGTCAAACGCACGCAAAGACCCTGCGGTTCAAGTTTGACCAGAGAAAACGACTGATTTTCTCCGTAAAGATAGGCGAGGCGTTCGCGCATGTTGACAAGCCCGACGCCCGAATCGCCGCGCAAGAGCGATTCGGGATCGTCCGGCGCGTTGGGGCCGTTGTCGCAAACCTCAAGCCGCAGCATTTCGCCCTCGCGTTTGGCGACAATGGTGATCTCGCCGCCCGACTCCATCTGCGCAATGGCGTATTTGATGGCGTTTTCGATCGCCGGCTGAAGAATGAGCGACGGCGCCAGCGCGTCGAGCGCATCTTCGTCGATATCCTTCTTGACGCTCAACCGCTCGCCGAAGCGCGCCTTCTCAATGTCGAGATAAAGCTGGAGCGCACGCACTTCTTCCGACAGGGTCGTCTTCTGGAGCGGGTCGCTGTCGAGAGAATAGCGCAGAAACGCCGACAGCCGCGTCAGCATGCTGTTGGCGAATTTGCTTTCATTTTCCAGAACCAGCGTCGAGATCGCATTGAGCGTGTTAAACAGAAAATGCGGGTTGAGCTGATAGCGCAGCATTTTGAGCTGCGCCTGATCGGCGAGGCGCGCTGCGACAAGCGCGCGTTGGGTTTCGCTGCGTAAGGTAAGATAATAGTTGATGCCGAAATAAAACCCGCCCCAGGAAAGCAGCAAAAGAAGATTCGCCGGCAGGTCGGGAATGAGCAGCAGCAGGAAATTAGTGGATCCGATAGACGCGCTGCGTCCCCGCAGCCACTCGTCGCCGAAAATGAATATAAATGTCTCGGCTTTCACCGCCGACATCGCCACCGCCATCACCAGCGTCGCCGTAATGGCGATCAACAACAACAAAACCGGACCCTGATTTCGCGCGAGCCGGTAGACCGGCCGCATGATGATGCTCGTCGTCAGGAATCCGACCGCCGAAGATGCGGCCGAATAAACGAAAGACGACCAGGAGGGCCCGATGATAAATGTCGAAACGCTGACCACGTGCAGGACGAAAAATCCGAACCAGCCCGCCGTCTGGAGAATCCAGAACATGCGTTCCTTGTCAGCGAAGAACCAGTTCATCGCGCGCCCGGTCTTGCCGGCCGCGGCGAGGAACGGACCCTGTCTGTCTGCAGCGATCTCCAGGTGCGTCATGGACGGGCGCTCGTCATCCTTCATACAAGAACCCTCTGACGCTGGATTGAGCAAGGCTGGTGCGGCGAACGGCCTTCGAATTGCGGTGAAACCGTCCGGTTCGCCCCTTCGTAACGTTAATCCGGCAGCGATAAAAGCCGCACGTCGCCGCCGGCGGCGGTGGTGTTGACGGTCAGCGTGCGCTCGACGGCGTAGCGCCAGGGTTCGTCGACGAGCGTCAGAACCGGGATAATCGCGCCCGTGCGCCCAAGAAGCGCCGTTTCGAGCGCCGCGCGCCCTTCGGCGCCGCCGTCGAAGACGACAGCTGCGATGCGCGCGTCGAGCAGGAGCGCCTCCGGCGCGCCGCCCTGGAGCGTAACGCCGACGACAAGCCCGTCCGGCGCGCCGCCGGATTTCAAGCGCTCGGCGAGAGGTGCGGCGGCTGCTTCGTCGACGATGACGGTGTTTCCGGCTGCAAGGGCGCGCGCCGCCTGTTTTTCGGCCAGGGCGGGATCGGCGCCGTCCCCGCCGCCAAGGCACAAAACGACGCCGCGACCCCTGAGGCGCAGCGTATTGGATTCGCCGGTCGGTCCCGGGAGTACAAGACTTTCTGCGAAGAACGCGTCATAAAGTTTTGATTCTTCATCGAAACCTGCAGAATTAAGAATTTCTCCACGGACCGCGGAGGCGCTCCAGTCGGGGGCTGCGGCGTCCGCAGCGCGCAAGCCCGCCTCTTCCGCGACGGTGAGCGGCCGCGCCGCGATAAAAAATCCGCCTTCGCCCGCCAGTGCGGCCGAAGCCTCTTCGGCGCCGCGAAGGCCTGCGGGGCCGGGACGGCGCGTCATGCCCCTGATGTAATGCGGGCCGCCGGCTTTAGGGCCGGTACCGGAAAGATTCTCGCCCCCGAATGGCTGCACGCCGACCACGGCGCCGATCTGGTTGCGGTTCACATAGATGTTGCCGACCCGGGCGCGCGCCGCGATCCGGTGCATGGCCTCATCGATGCGGGTGTGCGCGCCGAGCGTCAGGCCGAAGCCCTTGGCGTTGATCGCGTCGATGACGGCGTCGAGATCATCGGCGCCGTAGCGCGCGACATGCAGGACCGGCCCGAACACTTCAATGCGCAAATCCTCGATGCGTTCTATTTCGAACGCGGCGGGCCGGACAAAGGTTCCTCCCGCTGTGGTCGGTTCGGGCGCGCGGGCGATCATCCGCGCGCTCTGTTCCATCTCTTCAATGTGGCTTTCTATGGTGCGCTTCGAGCCTTCGTCGATCACCGGGCCCACATCGGTCGAGAGTTCCGACGGATCGCCCGTTTTCAATTCCGCCATGGCGCCGGCGAGCATGGTGAGAAAACGGTCGGCCGCGTCTTCCTGCACGCACACAAGCCGACAGGCCGAGCAGCGCTGGCCGGCGCTCTGGAACGCCGAGACGATCACGTCCGTCACCGCCTGTTCCATAAGCGCGGTGGAGTCTATGATCATCGCATTAATGCCGCCGGTCTCGGCGATCAGCGTCGCATCGGGCTTGCCGCTTTCCACCATGGCCCGCTTGATCGAACGCGCCGTATCTGTCGAGCCGGTGAAGATGACCCCTTTAACCGCAGAATGCTCCGTGACCGGACCGCCGACAGTTCTTCCGCTTCCCGGCAAATAGTGCAGCGCGTCGCCCGGAACGCCGGCTTCATGCAGCAGCCGCACCGCTTCATAGGCGATCAGCGGCGTCGGTCCGGCGGGCTTGGCGACGACAGCGTTGCCTGCCGCCAGCGCGCCTGCGACTTGGCCGATAAAGATCGCCAATGGAAAGTTCCACGGACTAATGCAGGCGACGACGCCGAGCGCTTTGCGCGCGCCGAGGTCTTCGGCCCGGGCGGCGTAATAGCGGCAGAAGTCGACCGCCTCGCGAACTTCGGCGACGGCGTCGGGCCAGGTTTTGCCGGCCTCAAACACCGCAAGCGCCATGAAATGATCGGCGCGCTCTTCGAGCAGATCGGCTGCGCGGCGCAGGATTGCGGCGCGTTGCGAAGCCGGGGTCGCCGCCCAGCGCGGCGCCGCCTCATTGGCCTGCGCGCAGGCGCGCGCCACCATCTCGGGCGCGGCCGGTTCGATCGAACCGACTGCGTCTTTATGGTCAGCCGGATTGACGACGGGCGAGATCACCCCGTCCTGCGGTTCGCCGCCGACGAGGGCGCGCGCTGCGATCGGCGAGAGAGTTTTGCGGGCCTGCGGCGTCATCGCTTCCGCCGTCGGCGGGTGGGTCCAGTCCCAGCCTTTCGCCAGCAGCCGTTCGCCGTTGAAAAGATCGCGCGGCGCCGGAATGGCGGGATTGGGAAAGACATCGAGCGCGCGCGCTTCCTCCACCGGGTCGGCGACCACGTCGTCGACCGACAGGTCCGGGTCGATCAACTGATTGACGAAAGACGAATTGGCCCCGTTTTCGAGAAGCCGGCGCACGAGATAAGGCAAGAGCTCCCTGTGTCCGCCGACCGGCGCATAAATGCGCGAGCGCGCGCCCTGTCTGATCAGACTGTCGTGAAGCGCTTCGCCCATGCCGTGCAGGCGCTGGAATTCATAATCGCCTGCATCGCCGGCCATTTCCTGAACCATCGCCGCCGTCAGGGCGTTATGGGTGGCGAATTGCGGATAAAAGACTTCGGCGTTTTCAAGCAATTTGCGCGCACACGCGGTAAAGCTCACATCGGTGAGCGCCTTGCGGGTAAACACCGGATAACTTTCGAGGCCGAGCACTTGCGCGCGCTTTATTTCGGCGTCCCAATAAGCGCCCTTGACGAGACGCACCATGACCCGGCGCCCGGTTTCGCGAGCAAGCGCCGCCAGCCAGTCGATGACGGCGTGCCCGCGCCGCAGGTAAGACTGAACGACGACCCCGAGCCCGTCCCAGTCCTTAAACGCGGGATCGCGCATCAGCGCTTCGAAAAGGTCGAGAGAAATATCAAGCCGTTCAGCCTCTTCGGCGTCAATGTTAAAACTTATATTAGCCGCGCGCGCCATCAGCGCCAGGTCGCGCACGCGCGCGCCGAGCTCATTGAGGACGCGCTCTTTCTTGATGAATTCATAACGCGGGTGGAGCGCCGAGAGCTTGACGGAAATGCCGTGATTGTCGATCGCGCGCGGCGCCTTCGCCCCGTCCGCAATCGCCGCGATTGCGTCGGCGTATTCGTTATAATAGCGCCTGGCGTCTTCTTCTGTGTGGGCCGCTTCTCCGAGCATGTCGAAAGAAAAGAGATAGCCCTGTTCGGCGAAACGGCGCGCGCGCTGGAGCGCCGCCTCGATCGTCTGACCGAGCACGAAATGCTCGCCCATGACGCGCATCGCCTGCGCCACCGCTGCGCGAATGACCGGCTCGCCGACCCGGTCGAGAACGGCCTTGGTCGCCCTGGCGATTTTCTGCGCCGGATCCTTCGCTTCGAACTCGTCGAGCCAGGCGGCGGCGAGCATCAGCGCCCGGGTCGAGAAATTGACGACGGGGAAGAGGCTCTTTCCCTTGTGGGCGGCCCAGTCGCCGGCTTCCACCTTGTCGGCGATGAGGGCGTCGGCGGTGGCCGCGTCGGGCGTTCTCAGGAGCGCCTCGGCGAGGCGCATCAGCGTCACCCCTTCGGCCGTCGACAGCCCGTATTCCTGCAGGAACTTGTCGATTAGGCCCGAGCGCATGGCGTTGGCGCGCGCCGCAGCGACGAATTCAGCGGCGTTTTTCCGGGCGCGGCCGCGCGCTTCCTGTCCGATATCGGCGATGGCCAGCAATTCGCCGGCGAGCGTCGTCTCATCGGCGACGTAGGTGTTGCGAATAGCGGCGCGCGCGGCGCTGAACGGCGATGTTCCGGTCATAGTCGGGTCCGAATCCGGGCGGCTTCCAAGCGTTCGAATAACGCTTCGAAACCGCCCTGTCACGACGGCTTCACGTTTCTGCATTGAAGCGTTGCATGGCTTTCGCCCCGGGCCTAGGTAAGAGCTTTGCGGCGGCTGGCCGCATTCGGGTCTATCGCGAAAGGACGCCCCCCCATGACGGACGCCTATATTTACGACGCCGTGCGCACGCCGCGCGGAAAAGGCCGGGCTGACGGAAGTCTTCACGAAATCACGCCGGTGGAACTGGCTACGCAAGTGCTCGAAGCGGTCCGCGACCGCAACGATCTTGACACCTCGAATGTGGACGATGTGGCGTTCGGCTGCGTGTCGCCGGTCGGCGAACAGGGCGCGCTCATAACCCGAACGGCCGTTATGAACGCCGGTTATGCGGAAACGACGGCCGGCATCCATGTCCATCGGTTTTGCGCCAGCGCGCTAGAGGCGGTGAACATCGCTGCCGCCAAGGTCAAAGCGGGCGAAGCGGATCTGACCATCGGCGGCGGCGTCGAATCCATGTCGCGGGTGCCGATGGGCTCGGACGGCGGGGCCTGGGCGACCGATCCCGCGATCGCCTTCAAAACCTATTTCGTGCCGCAGGGCGTATCGGCCGACCTCATCGCCACCAAATACGGGTTTTCGCGCGACGACGTCGATTCATACGCCGTCGAAAGCCAGAAGCGCGCGGCGCGCTCCTGGGAGGAAAAACGTTTCGAGAAATCGATCGTGCCGGTCAGGGACGTCATCAGCGAGGTCGTCCTCGACCGCGACGAAACCGTTCGGCCCGACACCGACATGCAGTCGCTCGGGGGCTTGCCGCCCTCGTTCGCGATGCTCGGCGAGAATTTCGGCTTCGATTCCGTGGCGCTGCAGAAATACGCCGAGTTCGAAAAGATCAATCACGTTCATCACGCCGGCAATTCGTCAGGGATTGTCGACGGCGCCGCTGCGGTGCTGGTCGGCTCTGAAGAAGCCGGCGAGAAGCTCGGCCTCAAGCCGCGCGCGCGCATCCGCGCCGCCGCCTCTATCGGATCGGAGCCGACGATCATGCTCACAGGCCCCGAATTCGCCGCCGCCAAGGTGCTCAAGCGCGCCGGCATGGACAGGAAGGACATCGATCTCTGGGAGCTTAACGAGGCGTTCGCCGCCGTCGTTTTACGCTTCATGCAGGCCCTCGACATCGATCACGACGACATCAACGTCAATGGCGGCGCCATCGCCATGGGCCATCCCCTGGGGGCCACCGGCGCGATGATTCTCGGCACGGTGCTCGACGAGCTTGAGCGCGCTGACAAAGAGAACGCCCTTGTCACATTGTGCATCGGCGGTGGCATGGGCACGGCGACGATCATCGAGCGCGTTTAAACTTCATTCCTATACGGATTAAATCAATGTCATACGAAACCTTGAAACTCGACATCGACTCCGACGGGATCGCGCTCGTGACGATCGATCTGCCGGGCCAGTCGATGAACGTCTGGAACGAAAAGCTGATCGACGAGTTCGAAAGCGTCGTCGACCGGATCTGCGAGGACGACGCCGTCAAGGGCGCGGTTGTCGCTTCCGGCAAGGAATCGGGCTTTCTCGCCGGCGCCGATCTCAGGATGCTGGCCCGAATCTCCAAACAGGCGAAAACGGCGTCTAAGAAAGAGCTGTTTGAAGCGCAATTCCGCCTCAACCGGATCTTGCGCAAGCTCGAAACCGGCGGCCATCCGGCCAAGGCCCTGCAAAAAGGCGAAGCGTACGCCAAACCGTTTGCGGCTGCGGTGGGCGGCCTCGCGCTCGGGGGCGGGCTTGAGCTTGTGCTGGCCTGTCACTATCGCGTCGTCGCGGACGATCCGAAACTTCAGCTCGGCGTGCCGGAAGTCCAGGTCGGGCTTCTGCCCGGCGGCGGCGGCACCCAGCGTCTGCCGCGTCTTGCCGGCCTCCAGAACGCCGCCATGCTGGCCACGCAGGGGAAACCGATCGATCCCAACACCGCCAAGGCGCAGGGCTTCATCCAGGACGTCGCGCCGCGCGAGGAGATCGTCGAAAAGGCGAAAGCCTGGGTGAAAGCCAATCCGAAAGTCACGCAGCCTTGGGACAAGAAAGGCTTCAAATTTCCCGGCGGCGGCGGCGCCATGGACCCGCGCTCGGTGCAGCTCTTCATGGGCGCCAACGCCATGGCGCAACGCGAGACCCAGCACAACTATCCGGCGGTTCAGTACATTCTGTCCTGTCTTTACGAAGGCTCGATCGTGCCGATCGACACAGCCATCCGGATCGAGTCGAAATATTTCCTCAAGCTCGCCTCGAGCGCGCAGTCGCGCAACATGATCCGCACGCTGTTTATCAACAAGCAGGCGGCGGAAAAAGGCGAGCGCCGGCCCGAAGGCGTTGAAAAAACCGACATCAAGAAAGTCGGCGTTCTCGGCGCCGGCATGATGGGCGCGGGCATCGCCTATGTCACGGCGAAGGGCGGGATGGAGGTCGTGCTTCTCGACCGCGAGCTCGACTACGCCGAAAAAGGCAAAGGCTATTCCGAAAAGCTCGTCGAGAAAGGCGTCTCCCGCGACAAGGTGACGAAAGAAAAAGGCCAGGCGCTCATTGACCGCATTACGCCGACGACCGATTACGATGACTTGAAAGACGTCGACCTCATCATCGAGGCGGTGTTCGAGGACCCCGACATCAAAGCCGATGTCATCAAGAAAACCGAAGCGGTCATCGGCGCCGACGTGATTTTCGCCTCCAACACCTCGACCCTGCCGATCACCGGGCTTGCGAAACATTCGGAGCGGCCCGACCGGTTCATCGGCATTCACTTCTTCTCGCCGGTCGACAAGATGCCGCTCGTCGAGATCATTCCGGGCGAAAAATCCGGCGACCGGGCGCTGGCGACGGCGCTCGATTATGTCGGCAAGATCAGAAAGACGCCGATTGTCGTCAAAGACACGCGCGGCTTCTACACGAATCGCGTGGTGCCGCCCTATCTCAACGAAGCGATGCTGATGGTCGTCGAGGGCGTCAAACCGGCGCTCATCGAAAACGCCGCCAAATCGCTCGGCATGCCGGTCGGGCCGCTGGCGCTCACCGACGAGACCTCGCTTGAGCTTGGCCTCAGGATCATGAATTCGACCAAGAAAGAGCTCGGCGCCGACTACAAGCCGACGGGCGTCGAGAATCTCCTGGAGAAAATGGTCGCCGATCTCGGCCGCAAGGGGCGCAAGTCCGGCGGCGGGTTTTACGAATATCCCGAAGGCGCCAAGAAGCATCTCTGGGCCGGACTTTCAGAGCATTTTCCGTTAACGGACGAACAGCCGACGCTTGACGAAGCCAAGGAGCGTATTCTCTACGCCCAGCTTATTCCCGCCGCGCAATGTTACGCCGAAGGGATTGTTTCCGACCCGCAGTCGGCCGACCTCGGCGCCATTTTCGGTTGGGGTTTCGCGCCCTGGACCGGCGGACCGATGAGCTATATCGACACGGTCGGGCTCGAGACCTTCGTGCGCAAAGCCGAAAGCTTGGCGCAGAAATACGGACCGCGCTTCAACCCGCCGGAAATGTTCCGCGACATGGCGAAGAAAGGCGAGACGCTTTACGCCGCAGCGGCCTGACGCTTGGCGGATATTGTGCGTGAATTCCGCCGCCGCGCTCGGCCGACTCAAGATCAATACTGTCGCCCACCGCTGGCCGGGAGGCGTGCAAGGTTTAAAATTCGTGATTGCAACGAAGGGATAAATGGACCCGATGCGCGGCATTTACATTGTGCTGGCTGTCTACATGGTCGGATGCGCGCATTCGCAAAGTACGACGCCGCCTGTCGTGCAGATTATAAACGATGGTGCGGTTTCGCTGAATGGGGGCGTTATTCAATCTGGGTCGATTGAGCAAGTCCTACTTCATAAATATGAAGATGCTGAAACTGTTCTTGTTTGCGCATCGAAGGACGCAGATCCAGTTACGTCCGGAGAAGTTTTGAGATCTATAGTTTCATCGGGTCGTTATCAGATAATATTTGGGGTAGACAACGTTTGCGGTGCCGAATGGGCGAAGCGGCAAATGGAGCGCGAAAGGTCAATGATCGAGTTGCGCCTCGAGACGGAAACGGAAATTGATAATGACTAAGCTATCCGGCCGGTGCCTGTGCGGCGGCGTGCGGTTCGAAGTCGAAAACCGCGATCTGGAGCCGGCGAGCGCCTGCCATTGCGCCCAGTGCCGCCGGTTCGCCGGCAATTACTGGACGACGGTCAACGCCCCGATGAGCGGCCTGCGCTTTCTCGCCGGCGAGGACCTGGTGACGTGGCATCGCTCGTCCGGCTTCGCCCGGCGCGGGTTCTGCAAGGTCTGCGGCGCGTCGCTCTTTTACAACGCCGACAGGCGGGAAGAGCGTGCGCATCGGATCGCCATCGCGCTTGGCGCGCTAGACCCGCCGACCGGGCAAAGGCTCGCCCTGCATGAATATGTCGCCTATAAGGGCGATTATTACGACATTACGGACGACCTGCCGCAAAATGAAACCGAGTAGAAGTAAGGGCGCGCGTGTTTGGGATTGAAGCGGATTCATTGGCGGCGTTAAGCGGCTGGGTGCTCTACGCCAGCATTTTCGCGCTGCCGTTCATTCAGGAAGACGCGGCCGTCATCGGCGCGGCGACCGCCTCTCTTACCGGCGTCGCGCCGACCGCATCTATCCTCGTCGTTATCTTCGCGGGGCTGATCGGCTCCGACGCCTGGAAATACTGGCTCGGACGTCTGGCCCGCCGCCACAAATGGGCGCATAAATTTGCGGAGAAACCCGGAGTCTCCATCGCCGGCGACCTTATTCACAAGGAATTCATTCAAACCATGCTGACGGCGCGCTTCGTGCCGGGCACGCGCATTCCGACCTATATCGCCGCAGGCTTTTTCAAAAAGCATTACGGCGTTTATATCGCCGCGCTTGGGGCGACGGCCGTTCTTTATCTCATTGTCATGTTCGGCCTGTTTCATTCAGTCGGCGCCGTCGCCGGCGAACAGGCGAAAATCTGGTTGCCGGTGATCGCCGTGGTGTTGCTTGCGGCCTATATCGTTTTTCGCTGGTTCAATCATGTGAACAAACATGAGGGACCGATGACGCCGCTGTCGAAGGAATTCGACCATCCGCTGCCGGGCATGCCCGGATTCGAGGGAACCCCTTATGAAAATGGCGGGGATGAAGAAAAGCCGGCGGTGGAAAAAGCGCAAAGCAAAACGGGCGAAAAAATTGACGCTTGATACGCCGGAGCCCTGGGCGCGCCTGCGCCGGGATACGCCGGGCGCCGAACGCGTCGCACATTTCAATAACGCCGGCGCCGCGCTTTCGCCGCGCCCCGTTATTGAGGCGGTCAAGGCGCATCTCGATCTTGAAGCCGAAATCGGCGGCTATGAGGCCGCGCGGGCGCGCCGCGACGAATTGGCGAACGTCTATCGTGATGTCGGCGCCGTTATAGGCGCGAACCCGGACAATATCGCGCTGACCGCCAACGCCACCGACGCCTACGCCCGGGCGCTGTCTTCCATTCCCTTCGAACGCGGCGACGTCGTCATCGCCGCCTGGGCCGAATACGCCTCAAACCAGATTCAGCTTCTGTCGCTGGCCGAACGTTTCGGCGTTGAAATTGTCCGCGCGCCCAAATGCGAGACCGGCGGCGCCGATCTCGGCGCGCTTGAAAAGCTCATTAAGGACCGCCGCCCGAAGCTTGTGGCGACCGTGCATGTGAACACAAGCTCCGGCGCGATCGAAGATGTTGCGGCGATCGGCGCTGTCTGCCGGCGCGAAGACGTGCTTTACCTCGTCGACGGCTGTCAGTCGCTTGGGCAGATGCCGATCGATGTGAACGCGATCGGCTGCGATTTTTTCAGCGCCACGTCGCGCAAGTTTTTGCGCGGGCCGCGCGGCGCCGGCCTGCTTTACGTGTCCGACCGCGTTCTCGATCAAGGACTGCAGCCCTTATTCATCGATCTCAAGGGGGCGATGCTGCTCGATGAAAAACGCTACCGCGCCCAGAAAGGCGCACGCCGCTTCGAAGACTGGGAGTTTTCCTACGCCGTCCTGTTCGGTTTCGGGGCCGCCGCGCGCTACGCCCTCGACATCGGCCTTGCGCGGATCGCCGAAAGATTGGGGGAGATCAACAGATTCCTCCGATCCGAAATCGAAAAGCGCGACGGCTGGCGCGTTGTCGATTCCGGCCGCGAGCTGTGCCCGATCATCCCCGTTCATGCGGAGGGCGCTGACGGCGAGCAGGTCCATCGCGCCCTGTCGGAAGCGGGCGTCAACACGGCGCTTATTCCGAAAGCATGGGCGCCGATGGACGAGGGGCTTTCAAAAGCCGGCTGGGTGGTGCGGATATCGCCGCATTACTATAACGCCCGGCCGGATTTCGACCGCCTGCTTAATGGGCTTGAGACCGCCTTGCGGCGGTGACGGATGGCGTTGCGCCGGATTGAATGATCTCGCTTGCGGTCAATTGGGCATAAGAGGGATACGGAGCGCGTTTGAATGACCGATGAAATTCTCTTCGACTGCGTCGGGGCCTGGGGCGTCATTACGCTCAACCGGCCGGCGGTTTTGAACGCGCTGACGCTCGAGATGGTCGCCGCGATGCGCGCCGCGCTCGTCGATTTGGAGGGCGATGCAGACGTCAAGGCTGTGCTGGTGAAAGGCGCGGGGTCACGCGCCTTCTGCGCCGGCGCCGACATCCGCCGGCTCGCCGCCGAAGCCAAGGACGATCCGGCGGGCGTTTGCGATTTCTTCCGCGAGGAGTATCGCAACAACGCCGCGATTTATCATTTCACCAAGCCCTATGTCGCGCTCATCGACGGGGTCGCGATGGGCGGCGGCGTCGGGATTTCCGTGCACGGCGATTTTCGCGTCGCCGGCGATCGCACATTATTCGCGATGCCGGAAACCGCGATCGGGCTTTTCCCCGACGTGGGCGGCGGGCATTTCATGCCGCGCATGCATGACGGGCTGGGGCTTTATTATGCGCTGACCGGCGCGCGCGCAAACGCCGCCGACTGCATGGCGGCGGGCGTCGCCACGCATTATGCGCCGACCGATAAGATGGCGGAGCTTGAAGAGGCGCTTTACGGCCTTTCCTTCGGGCTTTGCCCCCACGCCGACGTCGAAGCCGCGCTCGATTGCTTCGCCGGCGATCCCGGCGCCGCGCCGATCAACGATAAACGCCGGCGCATCGCCGCGCTATTCCTTGGGCATGAACGATTTGAAGACTTGTGGGCCGCGCTCGAACATGGCGGCGGCGACTTTGCGGCTGAGACTTTCGAAATTCTGCAACAGATGTCGCCCACATCGCTGAAGCTCACCTTCGAGCAAATGAAGCGCGGCGCCTTGCTCGATTTCGACGACGTTATGCGGATGGAATTCCGCATGGTCCGCCGCGTTATGGAGGGGCATGACTTCTTCGAAGGCGTACGCGCGCAAATCATCGACAAGGACCGCGCGCCGAAATGGTCGCCCGCCTCGGTCGAGAAGGTCAGCGACAAAGCGATCGAGAAATGCTTCGCGCCGCTCGAGGGCGAGGAAGAACTTGAGTTGCCGTAAGAAAAGGGAGCGGAACACATGCCTTCAATCTTCATCGCCGGAGCCAATCGCGGCATGGGGCGGCGCATTGCGGGTTAGGGCGTCGGGCGCTTAATCTGCGCGCTGTATTTATTCCCGTTCATCCCGGCGAAAGCCGGGATCCAGGGTGAGTCGGAAATGGATCCCGGTCTCCGCCGGGATGAGCGGGGGATTGTTCCGCTCCTGATTAATCGCCTGATCGCCGCGACGGATGAAGCGTCGCGCCATTGAAAGCGACTCTCATGGATATTCAGACCATTCCCCTCGCCAGGCTGGCGTTTGCGCTCATTCCTGCGGCAGGCGTCATTGTATTGATGCAGCGCTGGCGCATCAGTTATGGAAAGACGTTGTACGCCTTCTTGCGGATGTTCGTGCAACTGATGATCATCGGTTATGCGCTGGTTTACATCTTTGCGGCCGATTCCGGTCTCGTCGTTTCAGCCGTGCTGGCCGTCATGGTCGTCGCCTCCGGCGCCATTGCGCTCAATACGATAAAGTCCGGAAAGCGCGCGCTGTTTCCAGCCTCGCTCGCGTCAATATTCGTTGGCGGCGGCGTAACGCTCGCCTGTGTGGTGATCGGCGTGTTGCGGCTTGAGCCATGGTACGCGCCGCATATGACGATTCCGCTCGCTGGCATGATTTTCTCCAACAGCATGACCAGCGTTTCGCTGGCGGCGGAGCGGCTCGCTTCCGAAACCGCAAATGGCGCGCCCTATGCGGAGGCGAAAATAACCGCCTTCCAGACGGCGATGATACCGGTCGTCAATGCGCTCCTGGCCGTCGGTCTGGTTGCGCTTCCCGGCATGATGACGGGGCAGATCCTTTCGGGCGTTTCGCCGCTGATCGCCGTGCGCTATCAGATTATGGTGATGTGCATGATTTTCGGCTCCGCCGGCCTGTCGACGGCGCTGTTTGTGCATCTTGCGCGCAACGCGCCCGCCTTCGCTGGAGCCGTTGCGTCGGGCGGCGAGGAACAGGGAAAATGAACAGTGGCTAAAATCGCATTCATCGGTCTCGGGCGCATGGGCCGGCCGATGGCGGCCAATCTGGTCAAGGCCGGCCATGAGGCGATCGCGACGGACCTTTCCATCGGCGCGATCGACCGCGCAGTCGAAGCCGGCTGCGCGCGCGGTGATACAGTCGCCGCCGCCGTCGGGAACGCCGACATCGTCGTCACCATGCTGCCGGCGGACCCGCATGTGTGCTCGGTCTATCTTGATCGCTACGGCGTTCTCGCCCATGCGAGGAAAGGCGCGCTGCTGATCGATTGCTCGACCGTCGACATCGAAACGGCGCGCGCCCTCGGCGCAGCAGCGGCTGAGAAAGGCTTCGCAATGATCGACGCGCCGGCGACAGGCGGCGTCGCGGAGGCCGGGGCCGGAACGCTCGCCTTCACGGTCGGCGGCGAAAAAGACGCGTTCGCGCGCGCAAGACCCGTGCTCGAAGCGATGGGCGAATTAATCGTGCACGCCGGACCCGCTGGCGCAGGGCAGGCGGCGGCGAAGCAGCCTCAGGGCGATTCCTAGAACGGGAACAGAATGTCATAGATTTGCTGGCCGTAGCGGGCCTGCTGCACGTCGGTCAGTTGGCCGCGCCCGCCATAGGAGATGCGCGCCTCGGCGATCTGGGCGTGGTTGATGCGGTTGGCGTTGGAAATATCCTCGGGCCGGATGACGCCGGTGACCGTCAGTTCACGGACTTCATTGTTGACGCGCACTTCCTGCTTGCCGGCGATCACCAGGTTTCCGTTTGGCAACATCTGCGTGACGACGGCGGCGACGGTGAGCTCGACTTTTTCCTGACGGTCGACGCTGCCTTCGCCGCGCACCGTCGAATCCGACGACAGATCGACCAGCGGGTCGGCGGCCGCGCCGTTCGGCAACAGGTCAACGAGTTTCTGTTCGAAGCCGCCGAAGGCGGGAATGCCGGCCTTTTCTCCATTGGCCCGGGTGCGCTCGGTGGTGTTGTCGAGCCGGGCGCGGTCGTCGATGTCGATCACCACGGTGACGATGTCGCCGGTCGTGCGCGCGCGCTGATCCTTGAAAAAGGAGCGTGCGCCCGGCCGCCACAGCGAATTGGCGAGAATGGGCTCGGTCCGAATCTCAGGCATCGGCATGCCGACGGGCCGGCCGCCATAGAGGATGGCGGGATTATCGGTCGGCGACAGCGGCGGCGCCTCGCCAACGCGCTGGAGCCGGTCGAATGTCGAACATCCGCTCGCCAGCGCCAGCGCGGCGAAAGCAAACAACGGACGGAGCATCGGGTGACGGTTTATCATGACTTAGCCCTCTCCGTCGGCGGCGAGCGTGCGCGGCGAGGCGACGACGGCGGCGCCGCGCCCCGACACCGCGGCCTTGAGCACGCGCTCGCTGCGAACATTTCTGATATCGATAACCTCGCCTTTGGCGCCGCTGTCGAGCGCCACGCCCATATGGGTGAGTCTGAGGCCTTCTACGGAATAGGTCATGGTGACGAGTTCGCCGCGCTTTACGAGCACCGGCGCGACGACGTCGGACGGACGCACCGGCGCGCCTTTGCGCAAGGGGCGGCGCGTCTCCTTGCCGATCAGTTCGTCGGCGTCGCGAATATAGGCGTTCGGCCTCACTTCCGCGGATTCCACAAAGTCGATGTCGTCTTCGCGAAGAGTTTCGCCGCGCTCAAATTCGCGAACAGGGACGGGAAACGCGACACGTTCGCGCGCGGTTCCGGCGAGCGCGAAGAGCGGGCCGCCGTCGCCCGCGCGCAGCCGCACAATAAACCGCCCGGTGACAGGATTGCGGCTTGTCTGCTCCACTGTGAGCACGGCGCTTGTCGCCGCCGCGCGGATCGGCGCCTGCGGATCGTCGAAGATAATTTCCGCGTTCGGTCCCAGGCCTTGGGCGCGCAATGCGGCTTCGATTTCGGCGACCACATCCGCCGGCGCCCGCGGCGGAAGGCTCTCTTGCGCCCGTACGGGCGAGAGCACCGTCAAGAGGAGCCACATCAGAATGGTCGCATAGGCGAGAAAGCCGGGCGCGTAGAACGGTCGTCCGGATGCGTTTTCAGAACGGATCGTGCGAAACGGGCGAGGCATCGTTCAGCCTATCGTTGCAGGTTGGCGTTGATCGCCAGCATTTCATCGGAGGTCTCGATCACCCGCGCGTTCATTTCATAGGCGCGCTGGGCGGCGATGAGCGATGTAATCTCCTGAACAGGATCGACATTCGAGGTTTCAATGAAGCCTTGCAGAATCTTTCCGAAACCGGGGTCGCCGGGATTGCCGATAATCGGTTCGCCTGACGCTGCGGTTTCCAGCAGCAGATTGTCGCCGATCGCCTCAAGGCCGGATTCATTAAAGAAGGTCGCAAGCTCCAGCCTGCCAAGCTCGCGCAAATTCTGCTGGCCGGCGATCCGCGCCTCGACAACGCCGTCCTCGGAAATGGAAACGTCGATCGCGTCCTCAGGAATGACGATGCCCGGCTCAATTTCGAAACCGTCCTCGGTGACGAGCTGGCCGTCGGCCGAAACGGCGAAATTCCCTGCCCGCGTATAGGCTTCTTCATTGTCCGGCAGCAGCACCCGGAAAAGGCCGCGGCCCGAAATCGCCATGTCGAAATCATTGCCGGTGGCGGTGACGTTGCCCTGTTCGATAATGCGATAGACCGAGCCCGTTTTCACCCCGGCGCCGAGCTGCACGCCGTTCGGCACGACGGTTCCCGTCGACGACGAGACCGCGCCGGCGCGCTCGAGCGTCTGGTATAAGAGATCCTGAAACTCCGCGCGCTGACGCTTGTAGCCGACCGTGTTGAGATTGGCGATGTTGTTCGAGATGACCTCGACATTGCGCTGCTGGGCGAGCATGCCGGTGGCTGCGATGCTGAGAGATTTCATGGCGGCTTTTACCTCAGGCTTCCTGACTCAATGTGCGCACGGCGTCGCGCGCGAGCTGATTGGCGATTTCGGCGACCTGTGAAGCCTGTTCATAGGCGCGCATGATTTCGATCATGTCCGTCACCGATGAAATCGGGGCGACATTTGATGTTTCGATGAATCCCTGGCGGATGCGCGGAAGCTGCAGGGCGAACGGCTCTGCGCCGGGCGCGGCGGCGAACAGGTTTGCGCCTTCTTTGCGCAACTGACGCGTATCGTCGACGGTGTAAACGCCGAGCACCGCCACCGGCGCGTCGTCCTGCTGCAGCTCGCCTTCCGGAGACAGGAGCACGGGTCCGGCTTCCGGATCGAACAGGATCGATGCGCCATTGGCGTCCAGCACGCGCGCCCCGTCCCGGTTTACGAGTTCGCCGAAAAGATTAAGGCCGAAATGACCGTCGCGGGTGTAGCGCACGCCGTCAGCGGTTTCGACCGCAAAGAAACCGTCTCCGTCGATTGCGAAGTCGAAACTGGCGTGGGTCTGTTCAAGCCCCCCCGGCGAAAAGTCCGTATAGCTGTCTGAATCGTAAACGAGCGAGACCTCCGGGTCGCCGCTCTCCGGGCCTTCGATCCGCGCGATATATTCGCGAAAGGCGGTCTTTTCGGCCTTGTAGCCGGGCGTTGTCTGGTTCGCGATATTGTTGGCGGCGATGTCGAGCGCGCGCGTCAGCACGATCTGTTTCGACAGGCCGGCGGTGATGGCGTTTTCCATGGACGTTTTTCCGGTCCCATGCGGGTGATCAGACGCGAAGGCGCGCCGCAAACGGCGTGCCATCAAAAATCTCTGAAAAAACAATGAGCTAGCAAAATGAATCCCGCCTCCGGGGAAATTTTTGCCGGGCAAAAAGCGCCGCCGAAACGGTCTCTTAACCGTGTTTGCGCTCAATGGGCGGGTGAGGGGTCTTGGAATCGCGAGGGCGGCCCGATGGCGCGTAAGAAAGAGCAAACGGCGGCCGGTCAGGCGGAACGCGCCCCCGGGCGCGTGCCGGGCAAGGTCATCGTGCTCTTCGTGCTGATGCCGGCCGCGATGATCATCGCCGCCGGCCTGACAATTTACAGCCAGGCGCAAAAGCGTGCGGCCATGACCGCAGTGGAAGTGCACCGGCTCGCCGAAGGCGGCCGCGCCGCCTATTATCCGTTACCGGACTTTCTGGTCGATCTTTCGCCGGACGCCCAGGGACGCACCGCCTATCTTCGGATGTCGGCCGCTTTGTTGCTCGACCGCGCGCGCGCCGCCGAAGCTGCGCCCCGAATCGAAGCGATGGAGCCGCTTCTGCGCGAACGCGCCTCGCTGTTTCTGCGCGAATTGCGTCCCGAAGACTTCGACGGCAGCGAAGGAATGGCGCGCGTCAAGGCGGAACTCCTGCGCCGGGTCAATCTGGCGCTGGCGCCGATCAAGGCCGAAGACGTCATCATCGAAGACATGGTCATTCAGTAGGACGTGTAATGAGCCAGCAACCGAAAAAACAGGAAGAAAGTCAGGACGAAGTCGAGTGGGCCGACAAAAAGGCCGGCGACGATATTTCCGAACTTCTGGGTTTCGATCTTTCGGCCGAAACCGGCGTTGACCGGTCGGGCTTGAAGGCGCTTATCAATTCGGCGCTGGTTTCGCATCGCCGGCTTCCCATGCTGGACGTCATATTCGACCGGGCGGCGCGGATGATGACGACGAGCTTGAGGCAACTCACGAACGACAATGTGGAAGTGGCGCTCGACGACGTTACTTCGACGCGCTTCGGCGATTATATCGAAGGGCTGTCGCCGCCGTCGGTGGTCGGCGTCGTCAAATGCGCCGCGCTCGACAATTACTGCCTGATGTCTGCGGACTCGCAGCTCGTGTACTCGGTCGTCGACCTGCTCCTCGGCGGCCGGCGCGGCGGCGGCGTGCTGGCGGCGGATGACCGCGGCTTCACCACCATCGAGCTGGCGCTGGCGCAGAGGGTCCTCAGCCTGCTGATCGAAGATTTTTCGCACGCCTTCAAGCCGGTGATCGACGCCGGGTTTGCGCTTGACCGCGTCGAGACGACGCCGCGATTCGCCGCCATCGCCCAGTCGGCCAGCGTCTGCGCGCTCGCGAAGTTTCGGATTGACGTTGAAGAACGCGGCGGGCGGGTGTCGATCCTCATTCCCCACGCCGCCTTAGAGCCGGTGCGCAAACAGCTCGCGCGCGAGTTCATCGGCGAGTCGAACGACGGCGACCAAGCCTGGCGGCGTCACTTGACGGCGGAGATCTCAACAGCGCCGCTCGAGCTTTCCGTCGTGCTTGCGGAAAAGGATTTCACGCTCAAGGAAGTCAGCGCCTTCAAGCCGGGCCAGACGCTGACGTTCGACGTTTCGCCGCGTACGCCGGTCGATGTTCGCTCCAGCGGTTCGCTGCTCGCCAGGGGCCGGATCGGCCGGGCGGGCGGGCGCGTCGCGGTGCGCCTTGAGGAGCCGGTGGCGAACCCGCTCGTGCAGACGGGAGAGGAAAGGTGAGTCTCGAAATTATCGTTGAAGCCGTTGTCGCCGCGCTGCTGGTTGCGACCTGCGTTTATTGTCTCGTGTTGAGCCGCCGGCTGAAAAGGTTGCGCGATACGCAGCGCGAACTGTTGACGGTGATCGACCGGTTCGACAACGCCTCGCGGCGCGCCGGCGAAAATCTTGAAAACATTCGAACTGCGCGCGCCGCCATGGAGCGTGATCTCGACGGCCTGATGGGCCGCGCCGGCGGCCTTATCGACGAGCTGCAGGTCATGGTGCATGCAGGCGACCGCATAGCCGGACGCATTGAAGGCGCGGTCGGCGAAGTGCGCGCGCTCGGCGCTCGCGGTCGGGGTGAAAGTAACGAGGACGCGGCATGAAAAACGCAGCGGCGAGAGCGCGGATTTTGCCGGCGGCGATCGCCGCGCTCACCCTGCTTGCGGGACTTAAAGCGGCGCATCTTTGGATCGGCTTTTCATCCGCCGACGCCGCGCCGCCAGCCGCTTCCGCACCGGGGAAGTCCGTCATTTCACCGTCCCGGGAAGACGAAGACGGGTTTTACGAGCCGGCTGCGCCGGCGCCTTCGCAGTCGGAAGTCGAACGGCGGATTCTCCAGCAATTGGCCGAGCGCCGGGCGGCGCTTGACGCGCGCGAGGAGGAGATCGACACCCGCGAACGGCTGCTTGAGGCGGCGGAACAGCGGCTCGAAGCCCGGATGCAGGAATATGAATCGCGGCGCAGCGAGCTTGAAGCTCTGGAAACGGCGCGCGAGCAGCGAAACACGGAGGAATTAGAGGCGCTGGTGAACGCCTATGAGCGCATGAAGTCAAAAGACGCGGCGCGCATTTTCGAGGCGCTCGATGAAGACATTCTCGTTTCGGTGGCGGCGGAAATGCGCACCCAGGCGCTCGCCGGGGTGCTCGCCGACATGACGCCGGAAAAAGCGCGCCGCCTCACCAAACTGCTCGCCGAGCGCAAGGATGCGCAGGCCGGCGGCGGTTAGGATCATGGCGTTGAACGTAAAATCCGTACTCTGTTTTTTCGTTCTTGCGGGCGTCGCGCCGACGTTCGCCGCGGCTGTCGATGTGGCGCCGACTCTCGAAGACATCGCCGCCTATGATGCGGCGGCGTTTGAGCGCGATTACTGGCGCCATCACTTGCCGCACCCCGCCGTTGACGCGCCTCTGTCGAAAACTGACCCTGAAGCGCCGCACCGCATTTCCGTTAACGCTGATGCGCCGGCCTTGCCGCCCGTCCCGAGGGCGCCGAGCGTCAAGCCGGTTGGTCCGGCGCCGGGCGCCGCTAAAGATGCGGAGTTTCAACGGGTTGTCCGGATTGATTTGAATTCCGGCGTCTTTTCCCGCTCACCCCGGCGGAAGCCGGGGCCCAGAGCCGAGTCAGACTGGATCCCGGCTTCCGCCCGGATGAGCGAAGGAAAAAGCGAACTTCCGAACCAATCGTCACAACCCGAAGAAAGACCACGTCCGGAACTCTCGCCGCAGCTTTTCTCGTTTGAGCCAATCCCCGTCCCGGCGCCGACAGCCTCGGTGCCCGATTTCGAAGCCGCCAGGGTCGAGGCGGCGGATTTCTTCGAGGTCGAGGCCGGCCTTCGAGACGCTTTCGATCAGGCCGAAAGGAACGATAAGCCGGACGCCGCCCGCGCGCTGGCGATGTTCTACATCGCCAACCAGTTGCACTCGGAAGGCCTCGCCGCCCTTCGCGACGGCGGCGCGGATATGGACGCCGGCGTTGACGGTCTGCTCGCCGCGATCGCCCAGTTCGGGCTCGGCCGGTATGCGGAGACCGTCGCCATTCTCGAAGCCGAGCCCTACGCCCGCGATCGCGTCGCCTCCTGCTGGCGCGGGATGGCCGAGGCCGAACTCGGCGCTTATAAGGCGGCGCGCGACGGACTGTTTGCGCCGGCGCGCGATTGCCGGCTTCCCGGTTGGGCGATGTTCGCATTTTACGTCGCCAAGGCGCAAACGGCGCTCGCCGCCGGCGAGCCTGACATCGCCGAGGGCGCGCTCAATGCCGCGCGCCGTATGGCGGACACCGACGCGGCCCGGGCGGAGGCCGCCTGGCTTGAAGCGCGCCTCATCGCCGCCCGCGGAGACAAGGAAACCGCGCGCGCGCGTTTCGAACGGCTCGCCGCCGGCAGGGCGGAACCGTTCGCCAGCCGGGCCGCGCTTGCGCTTTTAACGAGCGATGCGGAAAGCGGCGCCGTCGCGCCCGATCAGGCGGTTGAAAGAGCCAGAGCGCTCGGCCTTCGCTGGAGCGGCGGCGCGTTCGAACGCGAAGCGCTGTTCTCGCTGATGACGCTGGAAAACGAGGCGGGCGATCTCGGCGGCCTGTTCGAAAGCGGCCGCCGGCTTCTCGATTATCATCCGTACACTGACAGAACCGTCGAGGCGCGCGACATGATGGCGCATGCGTTGACGCGCCTCTTTGAAGAAGACGCAGACATTTCGCCGATGCAGGCGGCGGAGATTTTTTACCGCAACATCGAGCTTGCGCCGCCCGGCCATGACGGCGACGTTATCATTCGCGACGTGGCCGAGCGCCTTATTGCGCTCGACCTGCTGGGACCGGCGACCGAGCTTCTCGACCATCAGGTGTTCAACCGGCTGCGCGGCGAAGAGCGGGCGCGGGTCGCCGCAACGCTCGCCCGGGTCTATCTCGACGGCCGGCGCCCGCGCGAAGCCTTGCGGGTGTTGCGCGCGACACGGTTTGCGCGGCTCGATGGTTCAGTCAACGAGGAACGGCTGCTGCTTGAGGCCGACGCGCTGCATCGCACGGGGCAAGGCGACGCCGCTCTGGCGCTGCTCGAAGGCCATGGGGGCGCGCAGGCGCGCGCGCTGGCCGGCGCGGTGCGCTGGGATCGTGAAGAGTGGCGCATCGCCGCCGCGTGCTTCACGGATGCGCTCAAACCGGCGCTTGAAGACGGCGCCGCGTTCGGTCCGACGGAACGTGAATGGGCGTTGCGCGCGGCGATCGCCTATACGCTGGCCGGCGAAGACGACGCGCTTTCGAACTTGCGCGGCGCAGTTGAGGACAAACTTGGCGCAACGCCGGCGCGCGCGATTTTCGACGCCCTCGCCGGAGCCGAGGACGCGGGCGATCTCTCGCAATTCCTCGACGCCTATCACCGCCTTTACGCGGAAGGCTGAGGGCGCGCCATTGACAGCGTGCATCTTTCAGCGCCGCGCTTTCCCTCTTCGGTTGAGCATTTCCCGCTATCGGGGCGCTGCAGCGGCGGCGAAGCTCGCATGAAACAAGGGCTCGCTGTTGCGAACATTAAATCTTGAGGGATAGTTATCCCCGCCCTTTCGCGCGGACTTATGCTTGCGTCCGGTGTGTCGAGCGAGTGACGGAGCAGCAGGCATAAGTAACGAATTCAAAGGCGTCGACCTTCGCGACGCGGTCAGGAAAGCCACGGCGGCCTATGGCGATCAGCCGGACATGGAGCAAAAAGACATTTGCAGCGACCTTGCAATCGACCTGCTCGATTTTAAGCGTGAAGCTGCACGGGCGGCCGAGCGCGCCGAAGAGTTAAAGCGCGAAGCGGAAGAGCTTGTGCAGCAGGCGCGCCGTGCAGCGAATGAGGCGTTAATAGGCGCCGCCTTGGCCGCGGCGGGCGCGTTCGGTACAGCGGCAAAGACATTGCGCATATTCCGATCTCTCAGAAAATTGAGAGACTTAACGTTTCGCGACTGGTTGGGATTGGCGCCAGTAATCGGCGGCGCCTATATAGCCGGATCAAATGCGTTAGACGCCATAAGAGACTCGTTAGAAGCGAGACAATTAAGTCGCGAAGCTCAACGGGAAAGCCAAAAGGCCGACTCGCTTGGAGCGGAGCTGGCGCGAATCGCATGGGAATATCGACAGTCCGGCTGTGATAGTTCTGATCGCCGTCGCATTTCCTGAAACGAGTTTTTGATGATCTGAAATCACTCCAACTGAGTGAAGAATTCACGCAGCCAAAAAACATCTGCTGCAGCGAGCGCGGCGGTAACGGTTATCACAATAGCTATTAGGAACATAGCAGGAAGACGAATCGTTCGATTGACCCAAACAACGATCAACAGTGCAAAAAACGTCGCCGCGGCAGCGGCGCCAATAACATAGCCAATGTTCAACCAAATTGATTCGAACACGTTCATGCGCTTGGCGTGATTGAAGATCAGCCAGATAAAAATCGCCCATGAAAAAACAGGTATAATTATTCTAAGTCGCGCCATGGGGTTTCTGCTGATGTATTGCGATGCAATGTAATCTTCGGAAGTCGCGCCGTGCAAGGGTTTCGGGCTCCAAACATTAAATCTTGCGGGATAGTTATCCCCGTCATTTGCAGCGAATTTATCTTTCGGGGATGCATGTGTTTCCTCATCCCGCGCCAGCCGCCAACTTCGGATCAGTCGAAGAGGCTCGAAACCGATTCCTCGTTGGCGATGCGCCTTATGGCTTCGGCGAGAAGGCCCGAGATCGACACCGTCTCGATCTTGTCGCAGGCGTCGATCGCCGGCGTCGTCTGGATCGAGTCAGTGATGATGAGGCGGGAGAGGTGATCGGCTTCGCCGATGCGCGCGGCGGCGTCGCCGGAAAGCACGCCGTGGGTGACGCAGGCCGAAACGCTTTTCGCGTCCTGTTTCATGAGCTCTGTTGCGGCGTTCACCAGCGTGCCGCCGGAGTCCGCAATATCGTCGAACATCATGCAGTGGCGGTCTTTGACGTCGCCGATGATGTTCATCACCTCCGACACGCCGGCGCGTTCGCGGCGCTTGTCGACGATGGCGAGCGGCCGGTTGTCGAGCCGCTTCGAAAGCGCGCGCGCGCGCACCACGCCGCCCACATCCGGCGAGACGACCATCAGGTCGCCGACGTCGCCATTGTGGATTTCGCGAATGCGCCGTTCGAATTCCTTCACCGCGAACAGATTGTCGGTGGGGATGTCGAAAAAGCCCTGGATCTGTCCGGCGTGGAGATCGACGGTCAAAACCCGGTCGGCGCCGGCGGTGGTGATCAGATTGGCCACGAGCTTGGCGGAGATCGGCGTGCGCGGACCGGCCTTCCTGTCCTGGCGCGCGTAGCCGAAATAGGGAATGACGGCGGTGATCCGGCTCGCCGACGCGCGGGTGAGCGCGTCGATCGTGATCAGGAGCTCCATCAGATTGTCGTTGGCCGGGTTCGAGGTCGACTGGATGACGAAAACATCCTCGCCGCGCACATTTTCCTGGATTTCGACGAAGACCTCGCCGTCCTTGAAGGTTCTGATGTCGGCGGCGGCGAGCGCCGTCGAGAGCCTTTTGCTGATGCTCTCGCTGAGGCGGCGGTTGGAGTTGCCGGCGATCAGTTTCATGCGTCCCCTCGAGAATCGCGTCCGCTCTCTAGTGGAGCGAATTCGACATTCGATCCCCGCTTGCAGTCAGTCTCGTATCGAATGTCAAATTCAAAAGCTCCACGAGAATCAAATAATTGCTAGTGGTCCTTTTGATTCCGACATTTGCTCTCGGACTCG
>JBHHVZ010000024.1:0-32456 GCA_046756245.1 Parvularculaceae bacterium | reverse complement strand
CTCAAGGACATGGCGATCGTCGGCAATATCGGCCATTTCGACAACGAGATTCAGGTCGAAGCGCTCAGGAACTACAAATGGGCGAACGTCAAGGATCAGGTGGACATGATCACCTTTCCCGACGGCAAGCGCATGCTGCTCTTGTCGCAGGGACGGTTGCTCAATCTCGGCAACGCCACGGGGCATCCGAGCTTCGTGATGTCGGCGTCTTTCACCAATCAGACGCTCGCGCAAATCGAGCTCTGGACCAAGGGCGATCAGTACAAGAACGAAGTCTATGTTCTGCCCAAGCATCTGGACGAAAAGGTCGCCGCGCTGCATCTCGACAAGGTCGGCGCCACGCTGACCAAGTTGACGAACGAACAGGCTGACTATATCGGCGTCAATGTCGACGGCCCGTTCAAGTCGGAACACTACCGCTACTGATTGCTGCCGTAATCAGAAACGAAAAGGCGGCCGAACATCAGGCCGTCTTTTTGTTTTTGGCGATGAATTTGATTCATCTGCAACTATATTACACTCAACAGTGAAGTTTTTGCGCTTTTTTCGCGAATAAAGTAATCTCCCGTCATCGACAGGCGGCGATCGAAAGTGCGCTGCGTTACCGGTTCGATGGCCGCGCCATAAAAGCCTTCGGGCGAACGGCCCAAGGCGAACATACGGGAGCGCGCCCATGAACCTCTTTAGACTGACTTTCGTCATGCCCCTTGCGGCGATCGTCACGCTTGGCCTGTTTGCGATGATGTCGAGTTTCATCCGCACGGAAGGCCCGGTTCTTCAAAAAGCAAAGACGACCGCTCCGCCCGTCATTACTGCGCAGATGAAACCGACTGAGCCGCGGGCGGACAAACAGAAACGTCCCACCCCCACGGAAACGGATCCGCCGGACATCTATATTCCGCCCGCTGGCCGTCAGACACCGGACGGGCCGACAGTTACTCTGCCGCCGCGAAAAATAAACGCTGGCGCGCCGACCGTGGGAACCGGCGGCTATGACGGTCCGATCATCAGAACAAGGCCGGTCTATCCGCAACGGTGTCTTGCGCGCGGCGTCGAAGGCAGCGTCCTCGTTCAGTTCGACGTCACGCCCGAGGGCGACGTGGTGAATGTCCGGATAATCGACAGCCCGGATTCCTGCTTCAATCGCGCGGTGCTTCGTTCAGTAACGCAATGGAAATATTCGCCCGCCACCGATGCGAACGGCAAACCGGTCATGCGATATAATGTCGTCTCGGCAGTGAGTTTCCGGCTCGAAGAATGATGGACGATTAAACAGCCACCTCGAATGACGCCTCCGTCGCCGCCTTGACGTCGTCGACGGTTACGCCCGGCGCCAGTTCGACGAGCGCCAGGCTTTCGCCGCGCCTGGCGTTGAAGACGCCGAGATTGGTGATGATCATGTCGACCACATGGGTTCCGGTGAGCGGCAACGTGCATTCTTTGAGGATTTTCGGGGCGCCGGATTTTGACGTGTGATCCATGACGACGACGACTTTCTTGACGCCGGCGACGAGGTCCATCGCCCCGCCCATACCCTTGACGAGCTTGCCGGGGATCATCCAGTTGGCGAGATCGCCTTTTTCCGACACCTCCATGGCGCCGAGAATGGCCAGATCGATATGGCCGCCTCGGATCATTCCAAACGAATCGGCCGAGGAAAAATAGGACGTGCGGCGAAGCTCGGTGATGGTCTGCTTGCCGGCGTTGATGAGGTCGGCGTCGATTTCATCCTCATACGGAAACGGCCCCATGCCGAGCATGCCGTTTTCCGACTGCAGCGTCACGTCGACGCCCTCAGGGATGTAGTTGGCGACCAGCGTCGGAATGCCGATGCCGAGATTGACGTAGAACCCGTCATGCAATTCTTTCGCAGCGCGCGCAGCCATCTGATTGCGGTCCCATCCTTGCGTTGAGTTGGGCATCAGGCGGTCTCCCTCTGACGGACGGTGCGCTGTTCGATGCGTTTTTCATGCGCGCCCTCGATGATACGCTGAACGAATATGCCGGGCGTGTGGATGCAATCGGGATCGAGCGAGCCGAGCGGGACGAGTTCTTCGATTTCGGCGACGGTGGTCTTGCCGGCCGTCGCCATCATCGGATTGAAATTGCGCGCAGTCTTTCGATAAACGAGATTGCCCTGCTCGTCGCCTTTCCACGCCTTGACGATCGAAAGGTCGGCGACAAGTCCGGTTTCGAGAATGTATGTCTCGCCGTCGAACTCCTTGTGCTCCTTGCCTTCGGCGATCATCGTGCCGACGCCGGTCTTGGTGTAGAAGCCGGGAATTCCGGCGCCGCCGGCCCGGCAGCGTTCGGCGAGCGTTCCTTGCGGATTAAACTCAAGCTCGAGCTCGCCGGAAAGAAACTGGCGCTCGAACTCCTTGTTCTCGCCGACATAGGAGCTGATCATCTTCTTGACCTGCCGGGTCTCGAGCAACAGTCCCAGTCCGAAATCATCGACGCCGGCGTTGTTGGAGATAATCGTAAGGTCCTTCACGCCGCTGTCGCGTAGAGCCAGAATGAGATTTTCGGGAATGCCGCATAGTCCGAATCCGCCGGCCATAATCGTCATGCCGTCGAAAAGCAGCCCGTCGAGAGCGCCAGCGGCATCTTTATAGATTTTCCGCACGGGGGAAGCCTCTTTGGTTACGCGGGGCCCCGACTAGCGCAAAATCGGCGGGGCGTCCACACGGCCGGGCCCGCCGCGCCCGAAAGAGGCCCGCCGGGCAGGCGGCTCATTATACGACGCTTTTCGCTTCCCCGCGCGGGCGGTTATGCTGCGCGCCGCCAGGAGGAATCGGACATGCGACAATGGATCATACTCGGGGCCGTCGCCTTGGTCACATGCATCGCCGCTTTAGCCGCTATTCAGATTGATGGGCTCGCCCGGGTCGGGGCCGGCTACAAGGCGAAGGTTTTATGCTCGGAAGTTTTTGTCGCCGGGCGAGATCAAAACGCCGTTTTGGCGAGCGATTTCGACGGGATCGACCCGATGCTGGAAAAGATCGGCGTCACCGTCAGGCATAAGCAACAGCGTGTGGACGCTTCCCTGTTGGGTTTCGGGCGGGCCAGGGCGGTTTATCGAGACGGCTATGGTTGCGCGCTCGCAAACGGAAGCGGCCTCGCCGAGCTTCCCGAATCGCTCCCGGCGCGCGCCGTAGATCCCTGGCCTGAGGCGAAGGCAGCATCAAAGCGTCCGCTTGCCGGTGTGGACTATGACGCGCTCACTGCCGCGCTCGACGGCGCGTTCAATTCTAACGACGCAAATCATAGAGCGCTTCTTGTCGCCGTCGACGGCAAGATTGTCGCCGAACGTTATGCGCCGGGTTTCGACGCCGACACGGCGTTTCTGAGCTGGTCGATGGGCAAAAGCGTCATTGCAACGCTTGTCGGCGCCGCCGTTTTGAAAGGTTATGTGGACGTCGATGCGCCCGCGCCTGTCGCCGAATGGAAAGAGGGCGATCCGCGCGCAGCGATCACCTGGAACGATCTCTTGCGCATGCAAAGCGGCCTCGAATTCGCCGAGGACTATGACGATCCGCTTTCGGACGTGAATCGCATGCTTTTCGCCGCCTCCGACGCCGGCGAGGTCGCCGCAAAGCAACCGCTGGCGCATGCGCCAGGCGACGTCTGGGCCTATTCGAGCGGCACGACCAATCTCGTCGCCCGCACATTGCGCGCAACCCTCAAGGAGCGCGGGATCGACCTTTACGTCTTTGCGCGCGAAGCGATTTTCGATCCGATCGGCGCGACAAGCTTCGTTCTGGAAACGGATGCGGACGGCAACCCGATTGGTTCGTCGTTCGTTTACGCCGCCGCGCGCGACTGGGCGCGGCTTGGCCAACTCTACCTGCAGGACAGCGTCTGGGAGGGGCGGCGCATCTTGCCGGAAGGATGGACCGATTATGTTTCAGCCCCGACGCCTGCTTCGGACGGTCAGTACGGCGCGCATTTCTGGCTCAATCGCGACGGCGACGGCGATGGGAACGACGCTCGCAAGCGCTTTCTGCCCGGCCTGCCGGAAAGCGTCTATTTTATGGCCGGCCATGAGGGTCAGTATGTGTTCATCATACCGTCGAAGCGCGCCGTCATCGTGCGCACCGGCATGACCCGGGAAGGCGTTCCGATCGATATCGTGGCGCCGCTTATCGGGGCGATTTACGACGCAGTCGGAAATCCGCCGGACGCCGCCGCGCCATGACGGAAATTCAACGTCATACCGTGCGCAATGCAGCGCGCAGCGCTGCTTTGCAGTCACGGGACCGCTCTATTTCAGATCCCGGATCCCTCGATCAAGTCGAGGGCAGGCAGCATTGCATCATCAAAGATGCTGCTATGCATCCGGGATGACGCCGTGATGAACGCCATGAAGACTGATCCTTGGAATTATACGACCCCGCCCAACCTGGCGCAGTTCGAGGCGCTGGCGCGCGATGCTTATGCGTCGATGCCGGAAAATTTTCGCGCGCTGTGCGGCAATGTCGTGATCGCCGTCGCCGACTTCGCCGAGGAAGACGTCCTCGCCGGACTCGGCATTGACGATCCGTTCGAACTGACCGGCCTTTACGAGGGCGTCGATGTGACGGAGAAGTCGGTGTCCGATCCGGTCGCCTTTCCAGACCACGTCCGGCTCTATCGGCGTCCGATCCTCGAGGAATGGATCGAGCGCGGCGACGTAACGCTCGGCGCGCTTATCGCCCACGTCCTCGTCCATGAAATCGGCCACCACTTCGGCCTCTCCGACGACGACATGCACGCCATCGAAGAGGGTGCGGAGTTGTAGTCAGCGGCGGTTAAACGAGGCCGCAAAGCTCGGGAAGGCCGAGGGCCAGATTGAGATTCTGCATCGCCTGCACGGCGGCGCCTTTGAGAAGATTGTCTTCGGCCGCGACGACGACGGCGTTCCTCCCGTCGGCGCTGACGTCGAAGCCGCCGATGAGGACGCCGGACGCTCCCGCCATGTCTTTCAGCTCCGGCGGCGCGTCGGCGAGTCCGATCAGCGGTTCGTCTTTATAGGCGTCGACATAGATCTGCTTCAGCGCCTCGCGGTCGAGCGGCTCGGCGAGCGGAACGTGGCAACTGGCGATAAGGCCGCGAAAAGCCGGATGCACATGCGGCATGAAACGGACCGGAACGCCGAGATGACGCGGCGCCTCGCGCTCGTGGTTATGCCCGACCAGTTTGTAGGGCATGAGATTGTCTTTCAGCCGCTCGGCGTCGTTGCGCGGGGACGGCGTCGCGCCTGCTCCGGAATAGCCGGAAACGCCGAACACGGCGGGAACGCCATCGAGGCGCGAAACCAGGGGCGCGAGCGCCAACTGCATCGCCGTCGCATAACAGCCCGGATTGGCGATGCGCCGCACGCCGGCGATTTTAGTCCGGTTGAGTTCCGGCAGGCCGTAAGCCCAGTCATCATCGAAACGATGATCCGCTGACAGATCAATAATGATGTCGTCTGGCGCGAGGCGGTTGATCGCCTCTATGTAAGGCGCGCCGGCGCCGTCCGGCAAAGCAAGGACGACCACATGGGCGCGGCGGGCGGCGGCTTCTTCCGGCGTAAGCGCCTCAAAGATCGCCTCGTCGAGAATGTCTGGCGAGATTTCGCAAACTTTGCGGCCTGCCCATTCGCGGCTGACGGCGTAGCCGAGCATCAGCTCGGGATGCACCGCGATGAGATGCAAGAGTTCGGCGCCGGCGTAACCGCGCGCCCCGATAAGACCGACAAGATAAGGCTCGCTCATGGCGTTATTCCATAAATGAGTCGGGGAGCGCGGCGACGCGCGCAGCAACCCGTTCGAGCCGCTGAAAATCGGATTCGCCGATCCAGAATATCGTCCACTCTCCATGCTTCACTGAGCCGTCCGCGACGTCGCCGTAAAACGCATTAAAGCCGTTCTCGGTGCGCGAACGCCAGAAGAAAACGGGTGTTTCCGCCGCCGCTCGCCGCCAGACCGTGCGGGCAAGTCCCTCGCCGCGGGCTTCTTCGAGCACGGCGAATTTGTCGAGATAGATGAAGTCGTCGTGCCGGGTCAGCACCGCGCCGGCCCGGTAGCTCGCCGATATATGCGCGGCGCGAAGATCGAGCCCGTCGAACCAGCCGGGATTGAGCTTGCGCCCGAACGCCTCCTCGACGAGCGCTTCGAGCCGCGCACGGTCGATCGCGGATTTATCCGCTTCCGTATGAATTAGCTCGCCCTTGCGAATGAGCGTGCCCGACCCTCCATGGGTGAAGAGTTCTTTGACGAGACCGGACGGATTGGTGATCGACACCGACGAGGTGAGCGGCGCGTCATCGAGAAGCCTTTTGATCTCGGCAAGTTTCAGGCGCATGCCGCCCTCGACCCATCCCTGCGCCATCAGACCGTCATAGTCGGAGGCGAGGTTGATCGAGTGAATGGGCGCGCCGTTTTCGCCCAGGAGCGCGCCGACGCCGGTCAGAAAGATAATCTTCATGGGCTGAAGCGCATGAACCAGCGCCCGCGTCGCCGCATCGGCGTTGACATTGACAAGCTGGCCGCCGGGCGCGAGGCCGAGACAGGTGAGAATGGGAATGGCGCCGGAGTCGACGATCGAGCGGATAAGGTCGAGCCGCACGCCGGTCGGTTCGCCGACAAACCCGTATTTGTCCTTGTCGAGACAATCTGCTTCGATGGCGCCGGCGGCGAGCGAATGCGCGTCGACTCCTTGCGCGCGCACGGCGTCTACGAGGCGGATATTCTCGCCGATGAAGACATCGCGAGCGACGTCGAGCGCCTGCGCCGACGTGACGCGCAAGCCGTCGATTTTTTGCGTCGCGACGCCGCGCTCAGCGAGCGCCGCGTCGAGCTGTGGCCCGCCGCCATGCAATACAATGGGAGTGAGCCCCACCGTATGCAGGAAGGCGAGCGCCCCGGCGGTTTCCTCGAGCTGTTCGGCGAGGATCGCCCCGCCGATCTTGATCACCGCAAACCGCGACTGATCGACCGCGGCGAAACGGTTCAAATAGGAGCGGATCTCCTTGCCGTCGGTCATGTTCGACAGCAACTGGACGATCGTCGCGCGGGTGGAGAGGCGGGAGGTCATTGGCATTCAATCAGTAAGCAGACTTCGACAACTCTTGGTTCATTTCACCAATTTGGCGATCTATTTCGTCAAGTATTTTCTTGCCATCAGGAGCGTGGCACGCCTTGCGCAACAAATTCGTGATCGCCACAAATTTTCCAGTCGATGAATCCTTGTCCGGGCTCCACACTTTCCCCGTCAGCCGACCATCCGAATACTCGAACGAAAAATGGTAAGTTATGCCATCAACGCCGATAACGATATCGTCGATATCATCATCAGGGTTGACAGGGCGCTTATCAGGATACCGAGTGCGATACAACATATCGGCCCACAAGACATACAGGTCTTTTCCCAACTGAGAGGGAATTTCTCGCACGCAACGCGTGACGCTTACGTCCTCTGGACTCTCTGGCAAATACTCTTCCAGCTCTCGAATCTCGGCAGCTAGTTTGCTGCCGTCGTCATCGTCAACAATGCGAACGGCGCCTGATTTCAAGTCTTCGAGCGATTCAAACAGCCACAGATGCGTATCCACCTCTATATGAATGATCCGGTAGGACGATTCTGATTTTGCAATGGCGACCGCATACTCATTCTGGAATGAGGGGATGACGATTGCGCGTGCAAACACTCCGTGCGCATAGGCATCGTTTAAAGCGTCCAGAACATTAAGGTAGTAGCTTGTTGAAAGATTTACGGCTCCCCCAAAATAGTACTGAGAAAATACCGAGTCCTCGGGAATCAAGTGCGCATCGTGCTCGTGGCCTAACGCCGAAGTGGCACCGCAAAAATAAGCAAGCCCGGCAGCCATTGCGACCCTAATCATTTCACCAGCGCCTTCATGATCGCCTTTTGCACGTGCAGGCGGTTTTCGGCTTCATCGTAAGCAATACAGTTTTTTGAATCGAACACCGCGTCGGTCATTTTCACATTACGCCGCATCGGCAGGCAGTGCGAGACGAGCGCGTCATTAGTGAGCGCAATCTTCTGCTCGTCGACGATGAAATGCCGGTAAAGATCGCGGATCGGTTTTTCCTCCGCCCAGTTCCCGAAGAACGGAATCGCGCCCCAGCTCTTGGCGTAAACGACGTCGGCGCCGTCATAGGCTTGCTCGATATCGTGGGTGACAGTGATCTTGCGGCCGCCCGCTTTCGCGTCGTGCGCGGCCTGGTTCATGTAGCGAATGTCGAGCAGGTAATCCTCCTGCGGACATAAGAGCGTCACCTCCATCCCGAATTTGGCGGCGATCATCAGCGCCGAATTGGCGACGGCGGTGTTCAGGGGTTTGGGGTGCCAGACCCATGTGAGAACGAACTTCTTGCCGTCGAGCGCGCCGCGGCCTTCTTTCTCGAACCGCTCCTGCAAGCTCATCACATGCGCCATTTCCTGACAGGGATGAGTGATCGTCTCCATATTGATGACGGGAACGTCAGCGTATTTCGCAAAGGCGTTGAGGATTCTGTCCTTCCGGTCTTCCCGCCAGTTTTCGAATTTCGGGAAGGCGCGGATGCCGATCATGTCGCAATAATGCGACAAAATCTTCGCGGCTTCTTTGGCGTGCTCCTCGGGCTCGGCGTCCATGACGACGCCGTCCACGAATTCCAAAGGCCACATGCCGCCCGAAGGCGACAGGATCACCGCATGACCGCCAAGCTGGCGCGCGCCGACCTCGAACGAAGTGCGGGTGCGCAGGCTGTTGTTGAGAAAGAGGAGCGCGACGGTCTTGCCCTTGAGCGCATCGCCAAGAGGCGCCGCCTTCAACCGGCGCGCCTCGTCGACGAGCGCCTGAAGCTCGGCCCGGGTCCAGTCGGCGGTGGTCAGAAAATGTTTCATGGCGGTTCTTTAATGGCCGATCCGGCCAATTCCAAGAAGCTTTTCGGCTCTCCTTTACATCCCGCGCCCAAGGCTCCACATCTGGCCCGTTTCAGCAGGATACGCGCCCATGCCCAAAGACGCCGCCCCCGACCACGCCGCCCCGAAGCCCGTCCGCCTTGCCGACTATCGCCCGCCTGATTACCTGATCGACCGCGTCCATCTGGATTTTTCCCTCGACCCGACGCGGACCGAAGTCAAGGCGCGGCTCGATATGCGCCGTGCGGACGGCGCAGCGGCGGACGCGCCCCTCGTTCTCAATGGAGAAAAAATCGAACTCGTCGCACTCGCCTGCAACGGCGAGACGCTGGCCGCAGACCGCTACAAGGTCGACGAAACATCGCTGACGATCACCGACCTTCCTGCGGCGTTCACGCTCGACGTCAAAACCGCGTGCGCGCCGGAGGCGAACGCCGCACTGTCGGGACTTTACGTGTCGAACGAGATGTTCTGCACCCAGTGCGAGGCGGAAGGCTTTCGCCGCATCACCTATTTCCTCGACCGGCCCGACGTGCTGGCGCGCTATTCGGTGCGTATCGAGGCCGACAAAGCGAAATATCCGGTGCTTCTTTCCAACGGCAACAAGATCGCCGAAGGCGAACTCGAGGGCGGGCGCCATTTCGCCGAATGGGAGGACCCGCATCCCAAACCGTCTTATCTTTTCGCGCTTGTCGGCGGCGATCTGGTAGCGGTCGAGGACAGTTTCACAACGATGTCCGGGCGCGAAGTTGCGCTCAAAGTCTTCGTGCAGCCGAAGAACAAGGACAAATGCGCCTACACGCTCGACTCTCTAAAGCGCGCCATGAAATGGGACGAGGAAACGTTCGGACGCGAATACGATCTCGATATTTTCATGATCGTCGCCGTCGATCATTTCAATTTCGGGGCGATGGAGAACAAGAGCCTCAACATCTTCAACTCGGCTTATGTGCTGGCCTCGCCGGAAACCGCCACCGACATCGAGTTCGAAACGATTGAGTCGATCGTCGGGCATGAATATTTCCATAACTGGTCGGGCAATCGCGTCACCTGCCGCGACTGGTTTCAGCTTTGCCTGAAGGAAGGCTTCACGGTCTTTCGCGATCAGGAATTTTCTTCCGACATGCGCTCGCGCCCCGTGCAACGCATTAAGGACGTGCGAAACCTCTGGAGCCGGCAGTTTCCGGAAGACGCCGGTCCCCTCGCCCATCCGCCGCGCCCGAACCAGTACGTCACGATCGATAATTTCTACACCGCAACCGTCTATCAGAAAGGCGCTGAACTCGCCCGCATGATGAAAACGTTGCTCGGTCCGGAAAAATTTCGAAATGCGACCGATCTTTATTTTGCACGCCATGACGGTGAAGCCGCCACGATCGAAGACTTCATCAAGGCGATGGAAGATGGCGGCGGCATCGACCTCTCGCAATTCCGCCGCTGGTATACTGACGCGGGCGCGCCGGAAATCACGATCGAGGAATCCTACGATCCTGCGGCGCGCCGATTTACTGCAACGCTTGCGCAGAAGACCGCCCCGACGCCGGGTCAGGATGACAAGCCGCCGCGGCACATGCCGGTCAAAATCGGCCTTTATGACGCTGAGACCGGCGCCGTTTTCGCCGACACCGTTCTGAACCTGAAGGAAGACCGCCAGGAATTCGTTTTTGAGAATATCGCAGCGCGCCCGGTGCTTTCAGTGTTTCAGGCGTTCTCGGCGCCGGTCCGCATTAAGCGCGAACAGCTGCTCGGCGACCGCCTGGCGCTCTTGCGCCACGACCAAGACCCTTTCAACAAATGGGCGCAGGGCTACGGGCTGTGGACGGATTTGTGCCTGACCTATGCCGGCCTCGGCGCGCTTGATGATCGCGATGCGGCGATTGAAGGATTTACGGAAGCGCTGAGGAAAGTTATCGCCGAACCCGACTCAGACCCGGCCCTCATCGCCGAACTGCTTCGCACGCCAAGCGAGGCCGACATCGCCCGCATCGTCGAAATTGTCGACCCCGGCGCCATTGCGTCTGGCCGGCGCGCGGTGCGCGAACAGATTTCCTGCAGGCTTGAACCCGAACTGCGCGATCTTTACGACTCGCTCAAGATCAATGCGCCTTACGCGCCGGACGCCGAACAGGCCGGCAAACGCGCCCTCAGAAACGCAGCGCTCTCGCTGCTGGTCGCCGCAGGCGACTCGGCGCTTGCGGCGAAACAGATCGAGACGGCGTCCAACATGACTGACGAAGCCGCAGCGACCGCCGCGCTCGCCGTCAGCACGGCGCCGGAGCGCGCCGAGGCGCTCGACAGATTTTACGCCAAATGGAAGGGCGACCCGCTCGTGGTCAACAAATGGCTCGCCTGGCGCGCGTTGCGGCCGGGCGCAGGTGCGTTATCGGATGTCGAAGCGCTTGTCGAACATGAGGCTTTTGATCTTAAAAACCCCAACAAGGTGCGCGCGCTTATCGGCGTTTTCGCCGCCGAGAATCTCACAGGCTTTCATCGCGCCGACGGGGCCGGTTATCGCTTTTTCGTCGACCGGATCATCGAGCTCGACGCATTCAACCCGATGGTGGCCGCAAGGCTGCTCACCGCCGTCGAAAACTGGCGCAAACTTGAGGAGAAACGACGCACGCTTCTGATCGGCGAGCTTCAAAGGCTGGTCGATTCCGAAGCGCGTTCAGCCAACGTCTTTGAAATAGCGAGCCGGCTCCTTGGGGAAAACCCGGCGCCCTGACCTATGATTCGCGCGTGACTCAGGCGCGCGAATAAGAATAGTTTCGAAACCGTAAACAAACGCGCAATCAGTGCGCCGGTATGGTTGGAATCCGGCGTTTTTTGGGATTTGCGGCGTTTTGTTTCTGGTGTGATACCCTCGCAGCGGTTGGCCGATGACGGAACAGGACAAATACGGGAATGAGAGTCTGGCGGCGCGGATCGAGGCTCTTTCCCCGCGCCGGCTGGCGATTCTGACCGGTCTTTTCATCATCGCGCTCGCAGCGCTGCTGGTCGGCAAGCTCAATGAGGAAAGCCGCGCCCGTCAGATTGAAACCGAACTCCGAGTCACGCAGGCCGTAAGCGACGGCGCGGCGGGGATGAACATCGCCATCATGACCGGCTCGTCGATCCGCGTGACGCTGGCCGAGGCCTGGCCCGGCGGACTGTCAGCGCTTTATCACCTTTCCCCGTCGGGCGATGTGATCACCGCATTCGGCGCCACCGATGCGGTTAATCTCGACGCCGCCAGCGCACGCGCACTGCCCCTTTCGACCCGCGGACAAAGCCGCATCGATCTGGCGTCGGGAGAAATCACTGCTGCCTGGCGCCCCCTCGACAATGGCGAAGTGTTGCTCGTCGCAGCGCCCGCGCGCGACATGTTCGCACGCACGCCGATCTGGATAGGTTACGCACTCATTCTTGCTGCGATTACGCTAGTGACGGCGTCGCTGATGGGCGCATTCATTCGACAGAGCCGCGCAGCGGCCGAGGCGGCCGGGGCCGTCAATACGTTGCAGGATTTCAACGACGCGCTCGCCGGCGGGCGTTGCTGTCCCTGGTTTTATAACGGCAAGTCGCGCACAGTCAGATTCACGCGGGCGTTTCTGGAGCCGCTCGGCCTCGGCGCCCGGGACCGGTATTTCACTATGCGGGAATTGTCAGCTTTGTTGCACCCGCAGGACCTGCGCGCGGCGCTGGCCATATTCACCGGCGATTCATCCGGTGCAAACGAGGGCGTCGTCCGCCTGCGCGAACCGAGCGGCGGCTGGTCGCGAATTTATTTGAGGACATCGGCCGATTCCATTCGCTTTGAACGCGCAGGCGTCGCCTTCGACCTGTCCGGCGCGCGGGCGATCGCCCCGGCCGCAGCGATCGCGGAGTCGCGATTGCGCGACGCCATCGAGAACATTCCCGAAGCTTTCGTGTTGTGGAATTCACGCGGACGGCTGGCGGTCTGCAACCGGCGCTTCGCCGGCATTTTCAGACTGCCTGCGAAAGAGCTCCGGGCCGGAATTTCGGCGGTTGAAGTGGCGCGGCGCGCGCGGGTCGGCGGCGACATCATAACAAACTATTTCGCGCCGGACGCGCCGCTCGACCAGCAAAGCGTCGAGGTTGAACTGCCCGGCTCAAGATGGGTTCATATTTCGCGACGGCATACGTCGGAAGGCGGTCTTGTCTGCGTGGCGACGAATGTCAGCGATCTCAAACGTCGCGCCCGCGCCCAGAAGAAGAAGGAGCGCGAACTTGAGCGCACCGTTGAAGATCTCGAAGCGTCGCGGCGCGAGCTTTCCGAAACGATGCGGAAATACGAATTCGAAAAATACCGCGCCGAGGAGGCGAACCGGTCGAAAAGCGAATTTCTCGCCAATATGAGCCATGAACTCAGGACGCCGCTTAACGCCATCAACGGCTTTTCGGAAATCATGCAGTCCGAGCTTTACGGTCCGCTGGGCGATGAGAAATACAAGGAATATGTCAACGACATTCTCGCCAGCGGCCGTCATCTTCTCGAGCTGATCGACGACATACTCGACATGTCCCGGATCGAGGCAGGCCGAATGCAACTCGAGCCCAAGCGGATCGAGCTCGAACGCCTGCTGAAGGAAAGCGCCCGGCTCGTGGCCAAGCGCGCAGCAGACGCGGGCGTCAAGCTGACCGCTTCAACCGGTCATGCGCCGCCGGTGTGGGCGGACGCGCGCGCGGCCAAGCAGGTCGTCCTCAACCTGTTGTCGAATGCCGTCAAATTCACTCAGAAAGGCGGCGAGGTCACGCTGACCGCCGAAGCCGATCTTGACGGCGTCACGGTCATCGTCGCCGACAGCGGAGTCGGCATCGAAAGGGAGCTGCTGGACCGGCTGGGGGCGCCGTTCGAACTGGTGGAAGATCATTTCGCCAAGAGCCGGAAAGGCTCCGGCCTCGGTCTGGCGCTGTCGAAGTCGCTGATGGAGCTTCAGGGCGGCGTGTTGGCGCTCGCCAGCCAGCCAGGCAAAGGCACGATCGCCTGCGCCACCTTCCCGCGCCGCAAGGAAGCGAAAGTGCGCCTGCCGCAATTCATTCGGAAGGAAGCGCGCATTCTGACCGGCGCGAAGGAAGACGCATTGCATAGCGCGCCTGAACTTGTCGTCGCGCCGTCCGCAAAACCTGTTGCGCCTTCCGAAGCCGCCGAATAGGCATCTCGCCTTTTGTTATCCGTCTTCAGGAACCTGCGGCGTGTCTTCGTCTCAAGAGTCTTGCCGATGATGTCGTCGGCGCAACTTGCGTTTGCGATGGTGAGAGCGCTCGCTGCGCTCCGCCAGAATGCGACGTTGTTCGGCGGGAAGAGTTTCCATCGCGTCAAGAAAAAGAACAGACATCAGCGAGTCGCGGCGCGCTTCGGCCGCCTTGAGTTCGCTATGCGCGCGTTCGACGGCCGCCCGGTCCCATTGCGGCGCGCCGAGTGCGGCGGAAAACGCCAACCGGGCGCGATGAATGTCTTCGTTGAGCGTGCGCAGCTCCTCGTGATGTTCCCGGAACACGGCGATGAACGCGTCGCGATCTTCCGGCGGCAGTCCTTCGCCGCCGCTCCAGAATGCCGCCGGTCCGGCGGAACGCATCCGCTCATGGGGAGGAGGCGGCGCAGTGCGATCTCCGACAAATCGCCCGCCGATAAAACCTACGGCGAAAATATTCAGCGCTAGCGAAACAAGCAGCGCAATCGTCACTCCTCTGCCCATAACGCTTCCTCCTCATTTTCGGCGAATGCGATAACAAACGCTTCTTCCACATAATCCGACGCCGTCGGCGCCGTCGTCCCGCCGGTCGTGGACGACGTCATAATCCCTATCGCAGCGCCGAACGCAATAAGACCGGCGGCGACGCCCGCCGGGGCGAATCGTCCAAAGGCGAACGCTGCAGTGAACAGATCGGATGCGCTTGCTCCGCTACGACGTTTCCTCAGCGCGTCAAAGCTTTCCAGAAGACTGTTTTTAAGCGCGTCGCTTGCAGCCGGCGCATGCGTCGTTGCGAGCGCCGCATCAAGCGCCTCGGCCTCAGCGCGGCCGTCGGCGAGCGCAGGGCTCGCGATCATATCCGCATAGTCGACGCGTGCGGCTTCCGGCCATTTGGCGGGATCGGCGCCGTAGATCTCAAGACAGCGCCGCGCCGTCTCTGTCGCAACGTCTTCAGGATGCGATGATCGAGTGCTCATCTGCAAGCTCTCCCATTAGATTGGCGCGCTGCGGGGCGAGGGCAGCGCGCAGCGTCCGGCGTCCCCGCGCCAGCAAAGACTCCACGGCTTCGACGCTGACGCCCATTACGACGGCGGCGTCGATATTTGAAAGCTCCTGATAATGACAAAGCGTAATCGCCATGCGCTGGCGCACAGGCAGAGCGCCGAGCGCCGCCCAGACGATGCGGCTCCGGTCTTTATCGAAAAGCGCCTGATCGGGACGCTTGCCGCCGTCGATCATCGTCGGCGCGGCCTCTTCCGGCGCTTCGCGCTTTCGTTTGCGCAGTTTGTCGAGACAAATGTTCATCGCAATTCTGTATAGCCAGGTATCGAACCGGGCCCCTTGCGACCGCCAGCGCCCGACATGGCGCCAAAGACGCAAAAACGTCTCCTGTACAGCGTCTTCCGACGCCGCCTCGTCGCGCAGCATTCGGCAGCACGCGGCGAAAATCTTGTCCGTGTGGCGCGAAATGAGCGCGGCGGCGGCCGCACGGTCGCCGCGTCCCGCGCGCGTCGCCAGCGCCTCGTCGCTTTCATCCGTTTCGCTCAATGCGATCCTTTGATCTGCGGCGGCGCGTTTCGCCTAGTCCTTGCGCGCGCCGCGGCGATGGCGCTTGTGATGCATCGGCGCTAATTCGTCTTCACTCAACACGCCGTCTTCGTTTTTGTCGAGCTTGTCAAAGCGTTCCGCGGCGGCGTCCATATATTCGTCGCGTTCAACGACGCCGTCGCCGTTGGCGTCGCCCATCCGTTCGCGCATGTGTTCTGCGCGGCGCGCTTTGTGGAACGCTTTCATTTCCTCGCGCGTGATCGCACCATCGCCGTCAGCATCCGCGCCGGCGAAGAATTCCGCCTGATGATCGTCCATTTCTTCCGCCGTGATCTTGCCGTCATCGTTGGCGTCGAGCCGGTCCCAATGGCCGCCTCTTTTTCCGTGCCCGCCTGCTAAAGCGCCGCTCGCAGCGAACAGTACAGCGCTGACGGCGGATAGAAGAAATGCGGTCGTTTTCATAAAACCTCCTGTTGCGTCCCAGCCTGACCGGTTAAACGCTTCAGCGACGCTTTTCCGTCGTTTCCCGAAGGCTATCGAGGTAAGCGGCCGCCAGCCCGCTTTCAGCGGTGTCCAGGAGCCTCGCGGCCGCCCGGTCCTGATTGGCGGCGGCGGGTGAAACTTCAAGCGGCTTCTTAAGCGCGGCGCGAGCGATATCGGCGAATGCGACCACGCGCTTGAGTTGCGGCGAGAATGCGCTCGAGGTGATGCGGCCGACAGGCGCGTCCCCGGCGAACACGGCCGCTCCAGCGGCGACATGCTCGGCGTCAACGGCCAGTCCCGTCACGGCGCGGCGCGCCGGCGCGGCCGCGTGCTTTAAGGCGCGCCGACCGTTGAACCACCCTCGATTGAGCGGCGCCAGATGCGGCAGGCCAAGTTCTTCAGGCGTTCGGATAATTTCTTTAGACCGAGCCGCGTCGGCCGGCGTAAAATCGACGCCGGGACGCGGCGCGCCAGCTTCGATTCGTAAGATTTCAAAGGCGTCGAGCCCGATCGGCGTCGGCGCGCTGGCGCGGCGAAGCCGCTCCCAGATGGTGAGCGATTCCTCCATCGGAAAGATCAGTTCGACTCCGGACACGGCGCCGATTTGTATGGGGCGCGCCGCTGTTTCGACGCCGCGTACGCGTCCCTGCGCGGCGAGATAGCCGCTTGCGGTTTCAAGTCCGGCGGCGGCGGCGGCGGCACGCGCATCCGGGCCGATCAGGCCGATTGCTGCGATCTGGCCCGTAATGTCTTCGACGTCGACCTCGAATCCCCGCGTCCCAAGCTTCAACCGCCGCGCGTGCGGACGCGACGTGGTAAGGAGAAAGAGCGCGTCGGCCAGTCGCGTCGTCTCGACGAGGTCGATTACGCCTCCCTCCGCGTCGAGAATAACGCCGCGGGCGCCTTCACCAAGTTCAAGACTGTCAGCCGGCGCGCTTGTCGCGCGCGAAAGCATGACGGCTGATTCTTTTCCGCGTACGGCGTAATGGGTGATCGCACCCATATCTATAACGGCGGCGTTGTTTTTCACGGCTTCATATTCTTCCTCAATCGTGGAAAACAATTTCGCAGCAGCCCAACCGTTGACGGACGTCCAGGCGTTCGCCCGGCTCGCCGAAGCAGTCGCTGCGTAAAGCGGAGTCGGCCTGGGATCGTCCGAAATCAGATCTTCGGCTGCGAATATCACAAAAATCCGCTCCTTTTTCTGGACGCCTCTATCGCTGCTTTCGCTGCAAATCGGCCGGTGGTGCCGCTTATTCCCGCGCCGATTTGCGCTTCGGGCCCGCAAAAATAATACCGCTCAACGCCGCCGGCCTGAACGAGAAGCTGCGCGCGCGCCCATTGATCGAGAATCACGGGCCGCGCCGCATAAGCGGCCGGGTCTGCGTCCAAATCGGCGGCGAGATCGACCGGCAGGCGCAGATCGGCCGCTTTTATGCGGGTCGAAATCTCCGGGGCCATCACTTCCAGACTGGCGACGATCGCTTCTTCGATTGACTTCCGCGCTGCTTGCGAGGGTTGCGGATCGAAGGAAACGGGATGCGCGATAACGGAAATCACCTGACCGTTGGCCGACGCTGCAGTTTTGTCGAAGGCGCCCGGGAAGACGGCTTCGATAATCAGCGGCGCGGCGGCGTCTCCCGACCGGGCTGCATGATAGGCTTTTCGAAGCGCCGCGCGCGAAGGCGCAAACACGAGACGCCGCATCAGGTTGCGTTCAGTTCTACGATCCGCGGGCGCGCCCTTGAGCGCAAGATGCAGGCGCGCGGAAGCAATATTTTGGGCCGGCGCGGCGAGCGCCTGCTGAAACTCGATATCAAGTTTTCCCAAGCCAATATGATCGATAAAGGCGCGCCGGGCTTCGAGCGCGTTGACGACGACCGGGGCCCGGATCTGGGCGCCGCCGGACAGCTCGACGCCGGCGACGCCGTCCCATTCAACGATGACGGATTTCACTGATGCAGATGCGCGAAAATCAACGCCGGCGGCTTGGGCCGCCCGTCGCAGCGCATCCGCCACCGCAACCGCGCCGCCTTCAGGATAAGCGCGCGCGCCCTGAAGTCCGGCGACTTCCCCCGTCAGCCCGTAAGCGAGCGCGAGAAAACTGAACGCCTCATACGGCGCAGCGGCGGCGCGCAAAGAGGCTTCTGCTGTCAGTAGCGCTTTCAATCTTTCATCCGCCAGCGCGGCGTCGAGAACATCGTCGACCGGCGCAATTGCGAAACGCTCCACCAGAGCGGCGGCGTCCGACGGCGCGCCAGAAAAAAATTGCGAAATCAGCGCGTCGCCCCCGCGCGCGCCGGGTTTCGCCGAAAGCTTGAGATGCGTTCGCATCAGGTTCGCCGTCTGCAGCAGATCGTCAACGATCTCACCGAACGCATCCGTGTCTTCAACGCCAGCCTTCGCGACCGATTCCTTCCACCGAAAAGGCTCCCCATCGAGACGCAGCGAGGGGCCGTCCTCGAAGAAATACACCGTATCGAGACGACGGTTGGCGTAGGCGAGACCGAAGCGATAGAGGTCAAGCTCGGCGACGAGATCAGGATCGAGCGCGAAAATCAGGTGCTCGCCGTCAACACATCGAAAGCCCGGCGCAAACTCGCGTTCGCGCACGACGCCGCCCGGCGTTGCGCCGGCTTCGAGCAGCACTGTCGTCAGGCCGGCTTTGCCCAGATAGGCCGCTGCGGCGAGACCGTCGATAGTCGCGCCGATGACGATGGCGTCGACGCCGCCCTCGATGGCGCTGACGGCGGCTCCGACTTCAGTCTTTGGCGTTTGCGTATCAGTCACGGCTCAAAAGCCTGTCGGCGAGACGGACAGCCGCCCCGATTGCGTTTCCTGACGGCGGCGGCGCGACGACGCGTGCATCCAGCGGGTCTGTGCGGGGTGTTTCGTCGTCGCCGGGCGGCGCGAATACTTTCGCCTGCGCCTTTCTGACATATTGCTCCAATCCGTCTAGATAGGGCGCCAGTCGCTTTATAACGCGCATGCTGAGCGCCTGACGGTCCTGCTCGCTCCATTCGCGCTCTTCGCCCTCCTCAATCAACCGCTCAGGACAATATGGCGCGCGCACGAAAATGTCGCCGCCTGCTGTCAATTCGAAGACAAGCGGCGGCGCGGACGGAATGCGGCCTTCAAGCGCCTCCGCGCGAGCCGCTGCAAGCTCGCGCATTGAGCCGGCGACGTAGAAGACGGCGTTGTTATCGCCGCCGGGCGCTTCGACCGGCCGCGACAATTTCAAGCGCACATGCGCTTCGGCTGCGCCGCGCCTGTCCATCGGCGCGAGCGGCTGTAACGCGCGCACGCCGCAAACGCGCCCCGCGCGCGAAGACGCGCAGATTATATATCGCGTGCGCACCATTCCCTCCGCACCAAGATCGACAGTGCGCAGCTTGGGGTCGCGCGCATCGATGCTCTTGATCGTCCCTTTGAGGAATTCGACGCGGGCGTCGACGCAGGCGCGCTCCAGCGCAGCGGCGAGCGCCGGGCCTCCTTTCACGGCGCGCACGGGCCACGCGTCCTGTTCGAATAGCGCAGCGAGAGCGCCGACGGACCCCGGTTCGTCGCCGCCGAGTCCGAACGGCGCAAGCGCAGCGCTTGCTACATGCGTTTTCAGTTTGTCGTCTTCAAAATAGTCGTCGAGATAACCGGCGCAGACGCCCGTCATCAGTTTTATATCGGAAAGACGCGGCGCGAACGGCGCGCCGTTCAGATCACGCCCGGCGGCGAGACGCATGGACAGCGCTTCTGTCTGCGCCGCATCAGTTCTCAGTTCGGAGACGAAATCCTCCCAAACGACGGCGTCAGCAAGCCGTGAAGCTTTCAACGCGTCGCTCGTGCGACGCGGATTTCGATAGGTTTTTATCGGCTCGCCATCTTCGAAAAGCGAAACAAGCGCGGATGCGCTTTTGAGGGATAGTCCGGCGCTTTGCAGATCCATACGGCGCCAAACAAAGTTCGGAACGTCGACATCGTAAACGTCGGCGGCGGTTGGACGCGCCTGTGCGGCGCGCAAAACCGCGACGCGCGCGCCTGTGCGCGCCGCGCACGTGGCCGCAGCAAGCCCCGCCGGCTCCTCGCCAACCACAAACAGATCGTATGGCTTAGATGTCGACATTCGCTCCCGAAGAACTGTCCGGTTTGCTCCCGGTCTTTTGACGCACTTTGATCGTATCGTCGAACAGACGCGCGACTTCCGCCTGTCGCCTGGCGATCACGCGTTCGGCCCTCTCAATTGTCGCCGCCCCGCAGACGGCCGCCATTCGCGCCTGCAGCGCATCACCGGCCTCGCACGGATCGAAAACGCCGCCCAGCAACGCGCGGCTCGACTGAATGATATTTTCAAACAATTCCAACGCGGTTAACAGCGTCTGAACTGCCTTCGGCTTCAGCCCGCCGGCCTCCCGGAGGCGATCGATGGCGGCCGCGGCTGAAAGCGGCGGCGCGCCCAGCCGGTCTCCGCCGGCGAGCCACAGAAATTGCCAGAGGAAATCGATGTCGGTGCGCCCGCCTCGCGCAAGTTTGACGTCCCAGACGCTTGCCGGCGGTTTCGCCTCGGTGATGCGCGCGCGCATGTCGATAACATCGCGCGCCAGCGCTTCTATATTGCGGGGTCGACGGAAGATCGTTTCGATTTCCTTAACGACCTTTTCGGCGAGTGCCTCGTCGCCGGCGACGACCCGCGCCTTGGCGAGCGCCATTTCTTCCCAGGTCCAGGCTTCTTCATCGTAATAGCGCTGAAAGGCGGAGAAACTCACGGCGGCGGGTCCGGCGGCGCCGGATGGCCGTAATTGCATATCGACTTCGAAGAGCGCGCCTTCTTCTGTCGCCGCCGACAGCGCCGTCACCAGCCGGCGCACGAGCCGCGTGAAATAGCTGACGCCGTCAAGCGCCTTGGCCCCGTCTGAAACCGCGCCTTCCGGCGTGTCGTAAATAAAGATGAGATCGATATCAGACGTTGCAGTCATTTCGCGGGCGCCGAGCCGGCCGAGTCCGATGACGACCAGGCCGCCTTCGATGGCGCCGTGCAGACGCCGCATTTCTTCCTGCGCCGTCGGCAGAAACGCTGTAATCGCCGCATCTGCGACAGCGGTGAAAGCACGCGCGGCCTCGTCCGGCGCAAGACTGCCGGCGGCGAGCTGCGCGGCGGTCTGAAAACGCTGCTCGCCGCCCCAGCGCCGCGCCGTATTCAGCTTGGCTTCAAACCCGTGAGCCGCGGCGACGGCGTCGTCGAGCGCTTTTGCAGCCGTTTTCGGTTCCGGCGGTGGAGCCGGCCAGGCGCTTTCTACGAGCGCTTCGACAAAATTCGCGCGTTTCGAAAGCTCACACGTCAGAAACGGCGACGTCGTGATGATCTCGATCAGCGTGTCAAACACCTGCGGATTGTTGGCGAACAACGAAAAGATCTGCACGCCCGACGGTAGCCCCATCAGGAAACGGTCGAAGGCGAAGAACGCTGCATCCGCGTCGCTGGCGCGCGCAAGCGATTCAAGCAGCGTCGGCGTCAGTTTCGTCAAAAGCTCGCGCGCGCGGAGCGACCGCGTGGCGCGCGGCGCGCCTGCATGCCATCTGCGAATAACGATGCTGATCTCGCTTGCGCGCGCAAATCCGAGAGTTTCAAGTGTTCTAACAGTCGCAGGATCGTTTTCGACGCCCGTGAAGCTGAGATTGCCGTCTTCCGACGATAACCGGTCCTCGCTCTCGAATAGTCCCGAAAAGCGCCGGTGAGTGGCGCTGAGGACGCTGATCAGCTTCTTTCGAAACGCCGCTTCGTCTTTCTCGCCCAGAAACGCTGCGAGACGGTCGGCGTCTTCTCGTATGCGTGGTATTCGATGCGTCTGCTCGTCATTGAGCATCTGAATTCGGTGCTCGACGCGCCGCATGTAAAGATAAGCATCCTCAAGCGCACAGGCGTCTTTTTGCGTCACATGGCCCGATTGTGCGAGCGCGTCGAGCGCGTCGAGGGTGGCGGGCGCGCGCAACGCCGGATTTTTTCCGCCAAGTATGAGCTGCTGGGTCTGAACGAAGAACTCTATTTCGCGAATGCCGCCGCGCCCGAGTTTCAGATCGTGGCCGTAAAATTCAATCCCGCCGCCGCCCTTCGCCGCATGGATCTGGCGCTTGATCGAGTGAATATCCTCAATCGCTGCGTAGTCGAGATATTTACGCCAAACGAAAGGACGCAGCGTTTCCAGAAACGTCGCGCCGACGGCGCGATCCCCAGCCGCCGCGCGCGCCTTTATGAATGCGGCGCGCTCCCAGTTTTGTCCGTGTGCCTCGTAATAGGCCTCCGCCGCTCGAACCGATACGGCGGCGGCCGAAACGCCCGGATCGGGCCGAAGCCTGAGATCGGTGCGGAAGACATAACCGTCGGCCGTCTGGTCCTGCAAAATATCGACGGTCTCGCGGGCGGCGCGCACGGAGACTTCGCGCGCGTCGCCATCATCCGACACCGGCGTTTTCTCCGGATCAAAAACAACGATGAGATCGATATCGCTCGAATAATTAAGTTCGCGCGCGCCGAGCTTGCCCATGGCGATGACGGCGATTCCGCACTCTTTTTCAGGTGCGTCTGTCGGGGGTGGCGCAAAGCCCTTACCGATTAATCTCAAAAGCGCGCCGCGTAGCGCGGCGCCGACGGCGGCGTCGGCGAAATCGGCGAGAAAACCAGTCGCTTCGTTCAAGTTCCAGACGCCGCCAATATCCGAAAGCGCGACGACCAGCGCGGCGCGGCGCTTAGCTGCGCGCAACGCCGCCTTCTGCGCCGCCGCGTCGTCCGCCGCCGCCGACCGCCAGGTGGCCGCGATCGCCTCGTCAATCGCCGTTTCAGGCGCGGCCGCCAGTACATCGCACGCAAATTCGGGCGCACTCGTGATCAGACGGAAAAGATATGGCGAACATCCGCCTACGCTATAAATCAGACGCCGCGCCTCGGGCGGCAAAACATCCAACCGGGCGCCGATTTGATCACGCAAGCGGGTTGCGGCGTCTTGATCATAGGCGCGCGGACACTCAGTTATCCGATCTTTCAGGGCGCACTCGACCGACATGACGCTAATTGACCATGCGCCTCGCCAATCGCAAAGGGGCGAAGCGAAAATTTATGAGCGGCGAGCGCATAAAAAATCCGCCGCGCGGGGGAGCGCCTCCCGTGCGGCGGATTATAGAACCGAAGTTCAGCGGGCTCAGCAGCCGGCCGCGGTCTTGAGGCTCGAAGACGGGCGGAAGCGAAGGCTCTTCGATGCTTTAATTTTGATCTCCTCGCCCGTACGCGGGTTGCGGCCCTTTCGGGCCCCGCGCTTGGAGATTGAGAAGGTGCCGAACGTGCCGATCGTGTATTTGCCTTCTTTGCGGGAGCGCTTTAATCCGGCTTCGATTTCGCCGAATACGAGTTCCACGACGCGCTTGGCTTCGGCGTTGCTCATGTCGCCGGTCTTGGCGACGTTGGCGATAAAGTCAGCTTTGCTCATGTCTTCTACCTCGAAATATAAAGCGGCCGAAGCCGCGCCAAACCCGCCCTAGGGTCTATACTCGATCATGGGTTCGGGCGCGACGCGTGCGCATTCGGTTCGTGAACAGGAGAAAAGCGAAGAGCGTATCGGGGAATACGGTCAAGCTTTTCGACGCCTTCACGAATCGAATGCGCCGCGCCCGGACGGGTATGGCGAAAATCGCCTGTTTCGGCGTCGCGAAATCTTGAAGGGGGTTGACCCTTCCTGCGATTTCGCTCCTGGACCCAGTCGATTTTCGCACATATCGCGCGCCAAACCATGATCGAGTATAGACCCTTACGACGGTGTCGGCTGAACAAGCCCTGATTTTTTAAGAATCGCAAGAGGGTTGTTTGCATATTTATCAGTTTTTAGCAGGCAACCACCGGAACGGCGCCGATGCAATTCGTTCAATCTCGATCGCCGGGCGGAAAGGTAAGGATGATTTCAAATCCCGATTCGCGACCGACGCCTTTCCGATCGCCAAACGCAAGCTCGCCGCCATGCGCGTGCGTAATCGCTGCTACGAGGTTGAGGCCGAGCCCGCTTCCCGCCGTCGACCGGCTCTGCTCAAGCCTCACGAAGCGCTGCAGAATGCGCTCACGGTCCTTTTCCGGAACGCCAGGTCCGTCGTCGGAGACCGAAAGAATCGCCCCACCGTCGGGTCCCCGTCGCACTTTGACTTCAATCCAGTGTCCGCCGACGGCATATTTAAGCGCGTTGTCCAGCAGATTAGCGATCGCCTGCGAAATGAGAGCGCGCGAACCGACGATTAATGGCGTCGGCTCGGTCGAAATCGTCAGGTCGAACCCGGCGTCCTGGGCGGCCGGCTCGTAAAGCTCCGCCATCTCCTCGGCGATGGCGACGAGGTCGACGGGCTCCATGGCGCCGGCCCCTTCGCCAGACTCGACGCGCGCGATGGTGAGCAGCGCATTGAACGTCGCCAGCATGCGCTCGGTGTCTTCGAGCGTGGCGCGAAGCGCTTGTTCCTTGGCCTCGACGTCTTCATCGAGCGCTTCTGACAAACGATTCTGTATGCGCGTGAGCGGCGAACGTAGGTCATGCGCGATATTGTCGCTGACTTCGCGCATGCCGGTCATGAGACGTTCGATCTGATCGAGCATCGTATTGAGGTTGTTCGCAAGATGGTCGAGTTCGTCGCCGCCGCCCGACAGCGCAATACGTTGGGACAGATCGCCGGCGCGGATCGCCCGCGCCGTCTTGTTCACCTCTTCAACGCGACGCAGGAGCGACCGGCTGAACAGAAGGCCGATTACCAGCCCAAGCGCAATCGTCGCCAGTGCGATGCGCGAGATCACGCTTTGGGAGCGTTCTTTGAGCGCTTCGCGCCCTGCAACATCGCGCGCGACGAGCAGCACGAACCAGGCGTCCGCTTCCGGAGACGATTTCAATCGAGTCAGCTTGCCCCGCGCTTCCCGCGTTTCAATCCCTGTCTCGCGGCCGGCTGCATCAAGCACCGGCCGTTCATAGTTGAAGTCGAAAAACGCCCCGTCCGCCTGCAACGCTTCCTGAGGCAGCGCCGTCAGATTGCGAGCAAGAACCGCGCCCGAAGGCGCGCCGATCAGCATGTAGATGCCGTCATCGCGCCACGCTGTTCGCTGCCGTATCACCTGACGCAGCATGCCCGGCCCGCTCGCTGCGAAGAGTTCGGTCAAAACTGCGATTTCGCCATCAATGATTTCGTCTGTCTGCTTGGCCGCCGCGCCGAAGGTCGCCTGATAGACATAGGCCCCAAGCATCGCCACGGCGCCCGAAAACAACAGTACGTAGATGAGCGTGAACCGGAAGGACGTCGTGCGGAGCAGCCGCAGCATTCTCAATCAACGTCCGAAATAGTATAGCCTGCGCCGCGGATGGTCTTGAGCAACGGCTTGCCAAAATCCTTATCGATCTTCGACCGCAGCCGCGAGATGTGCACGTCAATAACATTCGTCTGCGGATCGAAATGATACTCCCAGACATTCTCAAGCAGCATCGTGCGGGTTACGACCTGCCCCGCGTGACGCATGAGGTATTCAAGCAAACGGAATTCGCGCGGCTGAAGGTCGATCTTCTTGCCTGCGCGGCGCACGGTGCGCGCAATGACGTCGAGCTCAAGATCGTCGACCGCATAGCTTGTCGTTACGTTCGCCGGCGCGCGGCGACGGCCCAGCGCTTCGACGCGCGCGAGCAGTTCTGAAAAAGCATAAGGCTTTACGAGATAATCGTCGCCGCCCGCCTTTAGTCCGGCCACCCTGTCGTCAACCTCTCCGAGCGCTGACAAAAACAGCGCCGGCGTTTCGTCGTTGTCGTCGCGCCGGCGCGCGAGCAAGGTCAACCCGTCGAGCTTCGGCAGCATCCGGTCGACGATATAAGCGTCGTAATCGCCTGCCGAAGCCATGTTAAGCCCGGCTTCCCCGTCGATGGCGTGATCGACGGCGTGGCCGGCGCCGCGCAGGTTCTTGGCGAGATAGGCGGCGGCTTCTTCGTCGTCTTCGATCAGGAGAATGCGCATGAGAGCATCATAGACGATTGTTGGTCATAGGGGATAAGTTTCGTCCGACATACGCCCGCGCCGGCCTGCGCCTCAAGCCTGGCGCGTCTGTCGGCGCGCCGCGGGCGATTGGCGGGAACCCCGCGGGGCCCGTCGAACTGTCCCGCGCGCGCAAGCCTATCCGGCTTTCAGGGGCAAGGCGCCGAACTGCTTGTTCTCACCGAACTGCAACCGCATCAGGACAGCCTCCTTGCCCTGCTTGCGCGCCTCGTCGATCTTGTTTTTCAGCTCGCGGGCCGATTTCACGCTCTGCCCTTCGACCTGAAGGATGACGACGCCGGGGCGAAGTCCTGCGGTTTGCGCTGCGCTGCCCGGCTTCACTCCGGTGACCATGACGCCCTCGACATCGTCGGGAACACGGAATTGGCGGCGCAGCGCCTCGTTTAACCCGGTCACACGAACGCCGAGATCGTCAGCCAGGCTGTCATCGTCGCCGTTCGAACCGTTGCTGGCGTCGGCGACAGCTTGCTCCTCATCGCGCTGGCCGAGGGTGACGTTGATGACCTTTTCGGAGCCCTCGCGAAGGATTTTCACGCGCGCTTTGGCGCCCGGCGACAACGCGCCGATGCGGCGAGTGAGATCGCGCGGGTCTTCGACGCCGTCGCCATTGAGGGCTATCACAAGATCGCCGGTCCTGAATCCGGCTTTTGCGGCGGGCGTGCCGTCCATAACCTCGTTGACGAGCGCGCCTTTGGCTTCTTTCCGACCGAGCGCGGCGGCAATTTCCGTCGTCACAGGCTGGATCTGCACGCCGAGCCAACCGCGCGTGACCGAACCATTGCGGATCAGTTGCTGAACCGTGTTCTTGGCGATTTTGGAGGGGATGGCGAAGCCGATGCCGACATTGCCGCCATTAGGCGAATAAATCGCCGTGTTGACGCCCACGACCCTGCCCTTGAGATCGAATGTCGGGCCGCCCGAATTGCCGCGGTTAATCGGCGCATCAATCTGGATATAGTCGAGATAAGTTCCTGCCCGGTTCCGGCCGCCGATCGCCGAAACGATGCCGCTCGTCACCGTGCCGCCAAGTCCGAAAGGATTGCCGATCGCCACGACCCAGTCGCCGACCCGCAAATTCACGTCGTCTGCAAATTGAACATAGGCCTGTTTCGGATCGGCCTCGACCTTCAGAACCGCCAGATCCGTCATCGGGTCCGTCCCGACCACGTCCGCATCGAGCTCTCTGCCGTCGGCGAACCGGATTTTCACCCTGTCGGCGTCTTCAACAACATGGTTGTTCGTGACCACATGGCCTTCGTCGTCGACGAAAAAGCCTGCGCCCTGCGCCTCCATCCGCTGCGGCGTATCTCCGAAACCATCGCCGAAGTCAGGCGCGCCGAAACGGAACTGAAAAAACCGCTCCAGTTCGCTCGGAATCTGCGGATGCTCGACTTCCCGCTCGACGAGCACGCTGACGACGGCGGGGCTCACACGCTCAACCAGATCGGCGAATGACAGGGTGCCGTCGGCTGCGAGCGGCGGCGCCAAAAGCCTGGGCGGCTGCGCCTGGACCGGCGCCCCGATCGAAAACGCTGCGGCGGCGAGCGCGGCGGCGGCGCCAGCGGCGAAAACGGACCCCAATGTACGTTTCGAGATAGGCAGGTGTGAACGCATCTCATATGCCTCTTGTTAAACGCGCGCCCCGCGACAGCGCTTCCCAATCCCTACAATTATGCACACAGCTTGCCTCTTGAACCGCCCGAAAGGGATTAAAAATTGTTAAAAAATCAATCGAGTCGAGACTTTACCTTCACACCTTCGGTCAACATCCGGTGAACCGGACACTTGTCGGCGATCTCAAGCAGGCGTTCGCGCTGAGCGTCGTCCAGAGGGCCTTCGACTTCAAGAGTCTTTTCGAGGACGCGGGCCTCATGGGCGTCTTCGCCCTCGGCCCGGCGGATATGGATTTGGGCCGAATCGACTTCCCAACCCTTGCGCCTTGCGTACATCTTGATCGTCATCACGCCGCAGGCGGCGAGCGCGGCTTCGACGACGCGGGTCGGATTGGGACCCATGTCGTCGCCGCCTTCTGCTTTCGAGGCGTCGATGACAAAGGGATAGCCGGCAACGCAAAGCGCCGCGGCGAAACGTCGCCCGGGAACGGACTGCGCGGAGACGCCGCCTTCAACCATCGGCGGCGCGTGGGTGACGGCCGTCTCCACGCCCGGCCGGAATGCTGACGTTTCGACGCCGATATAACGCGCCGCCCACGCCGCCAGAACGCCGGCGGCGTAGCGCGCATCCGCTTCGTCGCTTAAAAGATGGTCGGCGGTGTCGAGGCTGACGAAGCTTTTCGGATGCTTGGCGGCCGTAAATAGCTGCGCCGCATTGTCGACGCCCACTGTCTTGTCGAACGGTGCATGCATGATAAGCAGCGGTTTCTTGATGGCGGCGGCGGCGTCGAGAACGCTGTATCCCTCGATATCGTCTATGAACTGTTTTCTGATTTTGAACGGCCGGCCGGCGAGCTGAACCGTGGCTTCGCCTTTCGTCTCGATTTCGTCGCGCTTTTCGGCGAAATGATGGGCGACGTGAGCCGCGTCAGCGGGCGCGCCGATGACCGCAACGCCCTTGACCTCGGGCATGCGCGCCGCCGCCACGATCGCCGCCGCGCCGCCGAGCGAATGGCCGATCAGGATGCTCGGCGCGACATATTCCCGGCGCAGAAAATCGGCCGCTTTCACGAGATCGTCCACATTCGAGGAAAAATTGGTGTTGGCGAAATCGCCTTCCGATGCGCCGAGGCCGGTGAAGTCGAACCGCAGCACGGCGAAGCCGGCGGCGCGCAGCGCGCGCGCGATTTCCCGCGCCGCCTTGATGTCCTTCGAACACGAAAAGCAGTGCGCAAAGAGCGCATAGGCCAATGGCGGACGCGCGGGCTCTTCGAGCGCGGCGGCGAGCCTGCCCTGGCTGCCTTCGAATTCGGTTTTGATGGTCGTCTCGGACATGAAGGCTCCTGGTTAGTGAATGGTGAGTGGTGAGTGGTGAATGGCGAAGTGGTGGTGTGTCATTCCGGAGCGCGCCGCAAGGAGCGAACCTGGAATCCGTTCCTCATGCGCTGCCGCTTGTGTCTGCCTTGCGCTGGTCGTGGGGATAGACTCAGGAATGGATTCCGGGTCCGGCCTGAAGGCCGTCCCGGAATGACAAATTTCCTATCCACCATTTCACCATTCGCCTTTTCACGATTTCACTATTCACCATTCCCTCGCATCAATCCAGCGTGCATCGGAAACGGGCGATAGCGGCGACCATCAGGACGCTCATAATCGCCAGAAGCGGCAACAGCTCGCCCCAGATATCGCCGACCTCAGCGCCTTTTAACGTCACGCCGCGAACCATGCGCAGGAAATGTGTAATGGGCAGCGCTTCGCCGATCGCCTGCGCCCAGCCGGGCATCGCCCGGAACGAAAACATGAAGCCGGACAGGAGAATCGACGGCAGGAAGACGAAGAAGGTCATCTGCATCGCCTGCATCTGGGTGCGCGCCACCGTCGAAATGAGATAGCCGAGCATCAGATTGGTCATGATAAACACCGAGCCCGCGAGCGCGAAAGCGGCGAACTCGCCTTCGAATGGAATGTGAAACACCAGCATCGCCGCACCGATGACGATCGCCGTCTGGATGGCGCCGACCAGCACATAAGGCGTCGTCTTGCCGATCATCACCTCGACCGGGCGCACCGGCGTGGAAAGCAGCGCTTCTATGGTGCCGCGCTCGTTCTCGCGGGTGAGCGCAATTGCGGTGATCATGATCAGCGTCATGGTGAGAATGACCCCGAGAAGGCCCGGCACGATATTGAAGGCGGTGACGACGCCGGGATTATATTGCCGGTGAACGACAATGTTGTAAGGCGGCGGCGCGCCCCTGAGACGAGCCGGCAGCCGGTCGAGATCGGCGGCGAATGCGCGCGCCGCGATCGCCGGCAACGCCCCGACAGGTCCGCCCGCCGCCACCGGATCGCTGGCGTCGGCCGCGACCAATATTTCCGGCCGTTCGCCGCGCACGAAATCGCGTTCGAAATTCTCCGGAACGACGATAACGAACGAAACCTGGCCGGAACGCAAGAGCTTCTCGCCCTCTTCATCGGTGCGCACCTGCGCGACGATATCGAAATAGCTCGACTGTCTTAGTCCGGCAAGCAGGCTGCGTGTCAGCGGACCGTCGTCGTGCAGCTCCACCGCCGTGGGGAGGTGGCGCGGGTCGGTGTCGATGGCGAATCCGAACAGAACCAGCTGCATGATCGGCACGCTGATCATGATCGCAAAAGTAAGCCGGTCGCGGCGCATCTGCACCAGTTCCTTCATGAAAATCGCGAGCACCCGGGACCAGGAAATCATGGGAAGGAGTGAATGGTGAATGGTGAAGTTGTGAAATGGTGAATGGCGAAACGGTGCGTGGGGAATGGTGATGTGAGATGTGTCATTCCGGGGCGCTCCGCAAGGAGCGAACCCGGAATCCAGTTTTCCTGCGCATCCGCTCGCGTCGGCGCCGCCAATCGCAGAAGCGAACTCAGATCTGGATTCCGGGTTCCGGTCTTCGACCGGCCCCGGAATGACAAATCGTTGTTTCTCAACGTTCCCATTTCATGACTTCGTTACTTCACTATTCGCTATTCACCTCGGCGCCGGTCATCAGGTAAATGAAGGCTTCTTCCAGTCCCGGTTCGATTTCTTCGATCCGCGCGCCGGAAAGGCCTTCGATGTTTGCGACCGCCGCTTTGAGCTTAGAGAAATTCTTGCCGCAAGCGTGAATCGCGACGCCAAAACGGGCGAGCACGTCGATGCCGGCGGCGCGCCGGAGGCGGCCCGCCGCTTCGTCGAGATCGTCGGCGGCGATGCGGAATCCTTTAAGTCCGACGCGCGCCGGAATTTCCGCGGTCGGCGCGTCGAGCAGTTTTCGTCCGAAGGCGATATAGGCGATGCGGTCGCACTGTACGGCTTCATCCATGTAATGCGTCGAAACGAGCGTGGTGACGCCTTCCGCCGCATATCGCCGGATCGTATCCCAGAAGTCGCGTCTTGCTTTCGGATCGACGCCCGCCGTCGGCTCGTCGAGCAGCAGAAGCGCCGGCTCGTGGATCATGCAGGCCGCGAGCGCCAGGCGCTGCTTCCAGCCGCCTGAGAGCGTTCCCGCAAGTTGTCGGGCGCGACCCGAAAGCCCGAGATCGTCAAGCGACGCGTCGATCCGTTCGCGCCGATTGTCGAGTCCGTAAAGGCGCGCGAAGAATTCGAGATTCTCGCGGATCGACAGGTCTTCATAGAGCGAAAAACGCTGCGTCATGTAACCAACGCGGGCCTTGATCTCGCGGCTTTCCTTAATGACGTCGTAGCCGAGACAACGTCCTTCGCCGGCGTCTGGCTTCAACAGCCCGCACACCATGCGGATGGTCGTCGTCTTGCCCGAGCCGTTCGGTCCAAGGAATCCATAGACGGCGCCGCGCAGCACGGCGAGATCGAAATGATCGACGACGGTCTTGTCGCCGAACTTTTTCGTCAGCGCTCGGACGTCGATGACAGACTCGTCGGGAATCATTCGAGCCTCACGCTCACCGGCAGGCCCGGACGGAGGTTTTCCGGCCTATCAATTCGGGCCTCGACAAGAAAGACGAGCTTTCCGCGCTCTTCGAGAGAATAGATAAGCGGCGGCGTGTATTGCGGCTCGCGCGCGATGAAGCTGATGCGCGCGGTTTGAACAGCCGCGCAAGAATCGCAAGAGAATGTGATTTCACCGCCAATTTTTAGACGCCCCAGCAGGGATTCGGGCGCATAAAAACGGATTTTCAGATTTTCCGGCGGCAACAGCGCCAGCACCGGTTCGCCCGACGCGACAACCTCGCCGGGGCGGCGAAAAATGCGTTCGATTGCGCCGGCTGCGGGCGCGAAAACTTCGAGATCGGCGACGCGTTGTCGTGCAAGACCCTCCGTCGCCGCCGCCGCGCTCCATTCGCGTTTCGCCGCCGACCGTTCCGCGCGGGCGCGTTCGAGCCGGGCCTTCGCCGCGTCATAAGCGGCGCGATCGGCGTCAAGACGCGCCTTGGCGATGACATTTTTGGCGTAGAGAGACTTCGAGCGTTCGTAACTGATGGTCGCGTTCTCGAACTGCGCCTGCGCTTCGGCCACGGCCTTGGCGAGCGCGCCTTCCTTGGCGGCGCGCGCCTCGGCCGCGGCGGCGGAAGAAGCGGCTTGCGCGGCGGAGAATTTCGCCCGCGTCGGGTCGAGGCGAAACAGGAGAGCGCCGGCGGCGACCATGTCGCCTTCCTCTACCGCGACCTCGGAGACCCGGCCGCCGTCTTC
>JBHHVZ010000023.1:0-32714 GCA_046756245.1 Parvularculaceae bacterium | reverse complement strand
CCGTTCTGTTTTCATCGACGAGAAGAAGCTCTCCATAGCGGCGTTGTCCCAGCAAGCGTAGGGTGCATTAAGCGAAGCGCAATGCACCATTCAACCTTTGAATCGGTGCATTGCGCTTCGCTTAATGCACCCTACCCCTTCTATCCTTTCACCGCATCCGGCTGGTTGTCGGGGTGGGCTTTCCGGAAGGCATCGAGCGCGTTACAACGCTCGTTAATTTCATTCAAGCGCTTAAAGTCCGACACATCGACGCCGAAGCGCGCCGCGCCGAACATTTGCGGGACGAGGCAGGCGTCGGCGATGGTCGGCGTATCGCCGACGCAGAACGCGCCGCCGGTCTCCGCGACGATTTTCTCGACCGCCGCCATGGCGGCGCCGGCGAAGCGGTTGAGCCAGTCCTTCATCGCCGCCTCGTCGAAGCCGCGGTCGTTCTTTAGATATTGCTGTATACGGAGGTTCATGAAGGGCTGCGCCTCGCAGGCGAGCGCATAAGCGATGCCGCGCGCCCGGCCCCGGTCGTTCGGGTCGGCCGGCAATAGGGAAGGCTCGGGAAAGCGCTCTTCAAGATACTCGATGATCGCCAGCGACTGCGTCAGCGTCGCGCCGTCGTCGGTGATGAGCGCCGGCACCAGGCCTTGCGGATTGACGCCGGCGTAGTCCGCCTCGCGCTGCTCGCCCTTCAGGAGATTGACCGGCGCATAGTCGTAATCGAGGCCCTTGAGCGCCAGCGCGATACGCACCCGGTAGGTCGCGCTCGACCGCCAATAACCGAAGAGTTTCATGAGCTTGCCTCCTGTGGGCGAATGCTGCGCCGGCGTGCTTGCGGGTATTTAGTAACATATGTTACCAATAGGCGGATATCCGGATACTACATACTCCAATCGCAGGAGCGCGCCATGGCCGACCTCTTCGAAAATCCGATCGGAACCGACGGTTTCGAGTTCGTGGAATATACCGGGCCCGACCCGGACGCGCTGGCGCGCCTCTTTGAGCTGCTCGGCTTCACCGCCGTCGGCCGGCACCGCTCGAAAGACGTCGTCCATTACCGTCAGGGCGACGTGAATTTCATCCTGAACCGCGAACGCAACGGGCAGCCCGGCGATTTTCGCGACGTGCACGGCGCCGGCGCCAACGCCATGGCGTTTCGCGTCAAGGACGCAGCGCACGCCTTCAAGGAAGCCGTCAAACGCGGCGCGGCGCCGGTCGAGGCCAAAACCGGCCCGATGGAATTGAACATCCCCGCCATTGAAGGGATCGGCGGCATCATCGTCTATCTCGTGGACCGCTACGGCGCGAAGACCATTTACGACGTCGATTTCGAACCGATCGAAAGCGCCGACCCGTCGAAAAACGACGCAGGCCTCACCTATATCGATCACCTCACCCACAATCTTCAGCGCGGCAATATGGACAAGTGGGCGAAATATTATGAAGACATCTTCAACTTCCGCGAAATCCGCTATTTCGACATCGAAGGCAAGCTGACAGGGCTTTTGTCCAAGGCGATGACAAGCCCGTGCGGTAAAATCCGCATACCCCTTAACGAAAGCCGCGACGAAAAATCCCAGATCGAGGAATTCCTCGAGCGCTATAACGGCGAAGGCATCCAGCATATTGCACTCGGTACGGACGATATCTACAAAACCGTCGAAAACTTGCGCGGACGAAACGTGCCGTTTCAGGATACGCCCGACACTTATTATGAGAAAATCGACGAACGCGTCGGCGAACACGGCGAAGACCTTGAGCGTCTCAAGAAGAACCGCATCCTCATCGACGGCGCGCCGACGCAAGGCCAGGGGCTTCTCCTGCAGATTTTCACCCAGGACGCCATCGGCCCGATCTTTTTCGAAATCATAGAGCGCAAGGGCAATGAGGGCTTCGGCGAAGGCAATTTCAAGGCATTGTTCGAGTCGATCGAGCTCGATCAGATACGCCGCGGCGTATTGAAGGAGACGGCTTGAAAGAAGTTACAGCGACACGGGAAGAGCGTACATGGTTTGGTTTGCGTTTGGTGCTGATGGACTTGCCGCACGGGAGTCTCCCCTCTCCCTTGAGGGAGAGGGGCCGGGGGTGAGGGTGTTTTGTCTCGTGAGACCGAACCGATTTTCACCACGCCGCATCGCCGCTCACCCTAACCCCTCTCCCGCAAGCGGGAGAGGGGAATTGCGCCGTGCATGCGGGAGGACACGCTCCATCTCAGGCGCAGCCGCGCTGTGTAGATATCGTAATTACCAAGAGGGGCAATGAGTAAGACAGCGAGCGCTCCGTTAACGGATGAAAGCGTTGCCGCAGATGCGTTCGTGCTGGCGCGTTTTGCGCCCTATCGCATCGTCGCGCTCGGCCGGGAGATGAGCCGACGGCTGGCGCAAGCCTATGCAGACGAGGATGTCGCCATTCCCGAATGGCGCGTGCTGGCGACGCTCAGTCAGGCCGACGCGCTGGCCGCGCGCGACGTCGTCGCCATGACGCCGATGGACAAGATGGCCGTCAGCCGCGCGGTCGCAAATCTCGAAGCCAAAGGCTATGTGCGCCGGCGCGCCGACCCCGGTGACGGGCGCGTGGTGATGGTCTCTCTGACCGACGCAGGCCGGCGGCTGTTTCAGCGGATTGCGGCGATGGCGCTCGATTACGAAGCGCGCCTGCTTTCGGCGCTGACGAAAGAAGAACGCGCGGCCTTCGACGCGCTGCTTTCGAAGCTCGAAGCCAGCGCGCAGGCCGAGTAATTCCCGGCCGTTGGGCCGTTTTCTGGACTTTCCGGGCCAAACCGGCTTTGCTGAGGCTTCACCTTTTCCAATGCGGCGATAAGCGCGCCCCGGGCGCACGCCTTGCCGTCAACCGAAAGCGGACCGTTGACGACTTCCTCGCCATCCGCAGATCCGACGCCGTCGGCGTATGAGACGCCCTATGAAATCGGTCGCGACAATGTTCGGCTGTTCGGTCTCGACGTGCACAATCCGGTGTTTTTTATGAGCGCCGGGCTGATCCTCGCATTCAGCGGGGCGGCGCTCCTTTCACCCGATACCGCGAACGCCTGGCTTGTGGGCGCCCAGAAATGGACGCTGGAATCCTTCGACTGGCTGTTTGCGGTCATGCCCATCGTCGTATTCGGATTTTGCGCCCTGATTGCGGCGTTGCCGGTCGGCGGAATTCGGCTGGGCGGAGCTGACGCGAAGCCGGAATTCTCTCTGACGTCATGGATCGCGATGTTATTTGCGGCCGGCGTCGGCGTCGGTTTCATGTATTACGGTTCGGCGGAGCCGCTGACTTATTTCACCGGCGCGAACGGCCCGCCGCTTAATGCAGCGCCCGAATCCAGCGACGCGCATCGGCTCGCATTCAGCGCGCCGCTCTTTCATTGGGGCGTGGCGGCCTGGGGGATCTACGCCGTTGTCGGTCTGGCGCTCGGGTTCTTCGCCTATAACAAAGGCCTGCCGCTCACGATCCGCTCGGCCTTCTATCCGCTTCTCGGCGAGCGAATATGGGGCTGGCCCGGGCACGCCATCGATATTTTCGCGGTCATCTCGACGGTATTCGGCCTGTCGACGACGATCGGGATCGCCGCGACGCAGGCGACCGGGGGCCTCGCAAGGCTGATCGGCTTCGACGCCGGCCTTGGAATCGAAATCGGTTTTATCGCGGCGATTACCGGCGCTGCAGTCGTGTCGGTGCTGCGCGGCATGGACGCCGGCGTCAAGGCGCTCAGTAATTTGAATATATTCGTCGCGCTCGCCCTGATGATTTTCGTCATCGTGTTTGGTCCGACGGCGTCGATCTTCAAGGGATTCTTTGCAAATTTCGCCGGTTATCTCGCCGATACGCCGCGGCTTGCAAACTGGGTCGGACGCGAAGCCGACAAGGAATGGTTCCATGACTGGACGATTTTTTACTGGGCGTGGTGGATAAGCTGGTCGCCTTTCGTCGGCATGTTCATCGCCCGCATCTCCAAAGGACGCACGATCAGGGAATATCTCGCCGTTGTCATGCTGGCGCCCTTTGTAATTTGCCTTTTATGGTTCACTGCATTCGGTGAAACGGCGATCAGCCTTTACCGCGCCGGCGACAGCGCTTTCGCGCAATCCGTTGCGGCGGCGCCTTTGATCCTGTTCCAACTTCTCGAAGGGCTGCCCGCCACGACGATCACGTCGGGAATATCGATCGCGCTGCTCGTCGTCTTCATCGTCACTTCAGCCGACTCCGGCGCGCTTGTCGTTGACAGCATCACCTCCGGCGGCAAGACCGATGCGCCGGTCGCCCAGCGCGTTTTCTGGGCGGCCGCCCTCGGGCTGACCGCCTCGGCCTTGCTCTATGGCGGGGGCGGCGAAGCGTTGCGTTCCCTTCGCGCCGGGACCGTGACGGCGGCGCTGCCGTTTTCCATCATCCTCCTGGCGAGTTGCGTCAGCCTTTATATGGGACTGCGATCGGAGGCGGCCGGTGTCGCAAGCAAACCATGACAGCCATGGCGCCGGTCGTTAGATTGCGCCGATGCGGACAGTCCGACGGTTTCGAACTCGCTCTCGATTAAAGATTTTTGGCGCGCTTCTGGCCGCCTTTCTTTTAGCCGCCTGTGTTTCCTTTCCCCCGCCGCCCGAGCCGACTGTCGCGCCCGTCATTGATGAGACAGGCCTTCAGTCGGTGGACGGCGCCCATCTCGGACTCGACGTCTGGCCGGCGGAGGAGCCGCGCGCCGTCATCGTCGCCGTGCACGGCATGAATGACTACGCCAATGCGTTTGCGATGGCCGGCCAGTGGTGGGCGAAGAACGCGCATATTACGACCTACGCCTATGACCAGCGCGGCTTCGGACGCTCGCCGAACTTCGGGCGGTGGCCGGGCGAAGGCGCGCTCAAAGCCGACTTGCGCGCCGCCCTGAAGGCTGCGCGCGCGGCTCATCCGGACTTGCCGCTTTTCGTGCTCGGGCACTCAATGGGCGCGGCCGTGGCGATGACGGCCGAAGCGGAAGCGCCGCTCGACGCCGACGCGGTCATTCTCGCCAGCCCCGGCGTCTGGGGCGGACGGCAGATGTCGCCTTTCTACAGGTTGACGCTCAATCTGGCCGCCACGCTGGCGCCGGGAAAAACACTCACTGGCGCGCGCGCCCAACGGCAGTCTACGGATAATATTCCTGTCCTGAAAGCAATGCTCGCCGATCCGCACGTGATTAAACCGACGCGCCTTGATGCGGTGCTCGGCGTCGTGCGGCTGATGGGCGACGCCTACGCCGAAGCCGGCGATGTCGAAGGTGATATTCTCTTTCTCTACGGAGAAAAGGACGAAATCATCCCACTCAAGGCGATAAAGAAGACCGCGCGCAGGATTTCAGGCGATGTCGAGGTCCGCAGCTATGAAAACGGCTGGCATCTCCTGTTTCGCGACCTGCAGGCCGAGACGGTCTGGCGCGACGTGGCGGCGTGGGTCGAGGCGCGCGCCGCGGGGACCGGCGGCGAGGCTTCGGTTGCAGCGCCGGGCGGCGACGGACAAACGCGCTCATCAATCGCCGATGAATAAAAACGCCGCGGGCCGGGTTCCAGAAGCGCAAGGCCCGCGGCGTTATTTTGCCCTAGCGCTTTGAGGGAGGGTCGGTGCGCTAGGCTTCCTGACGCGGCGCCGGCCCCCGGGGCTGGCGTTGGTGAGGGGCAGGGGCCCGGGCGTGGGGGAGGGCGAAACCGCCGCCGCGACATACAACTTATACGTGTAATTTCTTAACAAAAAGTTGCGCGACATTCGAATTGCTTGGTCACGATTTCACTGTCGCCGCGCAGGTTCCGCCGCCGCGTTTTTCAAAATATTGCTGATGATACTCTTCGGCTGGCCACCAGTCGCCCAACGCTTCGATCTTCGTGACCACCGGACGCGAATGCCGGCCTGACGAATCTTCTTCGGCGAGGGCGCGTTCGGCCGCTTTCGCCTGTTTTTCCGAGTGATAAAAGATCGCCGTGCGGTATTGGTCGCCGATGTCGGGCCCCTGCCGGTTCAAGAGCGTGGGATCGTGAATTTTCCAGAACAGGGCGAGCAGGTCGTCGAAACCGACTTTTTCCGGATCAAACGTAACCCGCACAGCCTCCGCATGGCCGGTGTCCTTGCGGCAGACGTCTTCATAGGTGGGGTTCGGCTTGTGTCCCCCGGTATAGCCGACCTCCGTATCCAGAACGCCGTCAACCTCGCGAAAAGCCTGCTCAACGCCCCAGAAACACCCTGCGGCGAAAGTCGCAATTTCAGCCATCTCGGGTCTCCCGCTTTGTTATTCGCGTTTGGGATCAGGCGAATCCGACATAAGGACGATGCAGCGCATCCCGCAAGTGATTTCACTAAGAAGTTTCCCCCGCCGCCCATTCGATAAAGGCGGGATTCGACCCTTCAGACGAAACGCCCAAATCGACGACACAGGCTGTTTCATAGGGATGCAGCGCCAGAATCCGGTCGCGCGTGCGATTGGCTGCAGCCGCCGTCGTCTTCACCAGCATTACGGTTTCATCGTCGACCTCGATCTCGCCGCGCCAGCGAAATACCGAGCGCATCTCGGGCAGCACATTGACGCAGGCCGCCAGGCGCTCCTCAACCAGAACGCGTCCTATGCGCTCGGCCGTTTCAAGGTCCGGCGCGGTGACGTAGAGAATGCGCAGTTCGCTCGAGCTCATGTTGCACCGCTTCCTGCATGCGCCTACACCCGGCGTCCGGGAGGGGGCCGTGGGTGCGCATTGGCGTATGGGTCGTGTGAGTATAGCAGATGCAAAACCTCGATCAGAACAAGGCTCTGGTGCTTTTTTCCGGCGGACAGGACTCCTCGATCGCCCTGGCGTGGGCGCTCGACCGGTTCCAGTTCGTCGAGACCATTGGATTTGACTATGGCCAGCGCCATGCGGTGGAGCTTGGGGCGCGCGCGGCCGTGCGCAGGGAAATCAGCCGCGCGTTTCCCGACTGGGCGGCGCGGCTGGGCCCGGATATGCTGTGCGATCTCGCCGGTCTCGGTTTGTTGAGCGAGACCGCGCTCACCCGCGAATCCGAGATCGCCGCCGGCGAGAACGGTCTCCCGAACACATTCGTGCCCGGGCGCAATCTCGCCTTTCTGGTTTTCGCCGGCGCGCATGCTTATCGACGGGGCGCCGGGGTGCTGGTCGGCGGCATGTGCGAGACGGATTATTCGGGTTATCCCGATTGCCGCGAAGCTGCGCTCGCCGCCCAGACGCAAGCGCTGCGGCTCGGCATGGACGCCGATTTCCGGTTCGAGGCGCCGCTGATGCATCTCGACAAGGCCGAGAGCTGGAAACTCGCTGAGAAAATCGGCGGCGCGCAGCTTGTCGCGCTCGTAAACGAGCACAGCCATACTTGCTATCTCGGCGTACGCTCCGTGCGGCGTGAGTGGGGTTATGGATGCGGCGCGTGCCCGGCTTGCGAACTGCGCGCGCGCGGTTGGGCGGCTTATGTCCGGGAGACGACGGAGACATGAGCATTTATTCCGTAAAGGAACTCTATTTTACGCTGCAAGGCGAAGGCGCGCGGACCGGCCGGCCGGCGGTGTTTTTGCGCTTCGCCGGTTGCAACTTGTGGTCGGGGCTCGAACGCGACCGGGCTAGGGCCGTCTGCAAATTCTGCGACACGGATTTCGTCGGAACAGACGGGCCGGGCGGGGGAAAATATGAAACAGCCGCGGCGCTCGCCGACGCCGTCGCTCATTGCTGGCCGACGGATGCAGACACGGGCGCGCGCGCTTATGTGGTGTGCACGGGCGGCGAGCCGCTCTTGCAGCTCGACGCCGCCCTCATCGACGCGCTACACGCAAAAGGCTTTGAGATCGGCGTAGAAACCAACGGCGCGCTCACAGCGCCTTCAGGCGTCGACTGGCTCTGCGTCAGTCCGAAGGCCGGCGCGCCGCTCGTTCAAGAGTCGGGCGACGAATTGAAGCTCGTATTCCCGCAGGAGGGCGCGCCGCCCGAAGCCTTTGAGCGCCTCGATTTCAAGCGCTTTTTCCTGCAGCCTATGGACGGACCCGCGCTTTCGCGCCATACAGCCGCCGCCGTCGATTACTGCAAGGCCCATCCGCGTTGGCGGCTGAGCCTGCAGACCCACAAGCTGATCGGCATTCCATAAAGACCGGGACCTCAAACCCCGGCCCGCATGCATGCAAAGGAGCCAGCAATGCGCATCGTAAAGTCGATCCAGTTCGACGCCGCGCATTTCATCGATTACGACCCCTGAGGCGCGGCCTTATTCGCGCCTGCGAATTTGACATTCGATCCCCGCTTGCGGCCAGTCTCGTATCGAATGTCAAATTCAAAAGCTCCACTAGAATCAAATAATTGCTAGTGGTCCTTTTGATTCCGACATTTGCTCTCGGACTCGCTGCAAAGGGACGCAAATGTCGGAATCGGACCACTAGCGACAAGCCTTGGCGACGCGGTCGAGCGCCGCTGAAACACCGAGCAGCGACATCACATAGCTAGTCGCCGTGCCGCGTGTGGAGACCGCTGAGATGCGCATGTCCGAGCCGCGCCGCATGGCGGTGATGAGGCGCGCTTCTTCGCCCGGACTTTCGATGAACGCTTCCATCCCCGAAACATACATCTCCCATTTGTCGGAGCCGATGCGCACCGTCGGTTCGGGTTCGTCTTTCAGATTGTACCCGGTCATCAGGCTCGGCTGGTTCTTCGCCGCCCCCGACTTCCACGTCGCCACAAGAAAAAAGACGTCGCCATGATTGACCGACTTCGGCGACTTGTCCTTCGCGTCGGTCGCCGCGAAGCAGATCTTGTCGCCCTCGATTTCCCGTACGAATACGTTCCAGTCGCGATAGGTGGCGATCGCCGTGGGTTCGGCGGCGCCGGCGCCGAAGGGCGCAAGCGGCCCGGCGGCTAGACAGGCGGCTAAGGCTGTTGCAATCGCGCGTCGCATCATCTGGATCGGACTCCCTTTGATCCTTATCTGGTCTTCGCCGAGCGCGATACCATATTTCGGAATGCGACGCGACCGGTGCTGCGGTCGCGACCAGCCCCGCGGCTGTGAATTGCACGTGAAGCGCGCATAGGCCATAAGAGCGGCGATTTTAAGACATTCCCAGACCGGAGATTTCCCGTGATTCCAGGACGCGATACGCTCGAGACCAAAAAAACCCTTCACGCCGGCGGCGAGACCTATTCGATCTACAGCCTCAAGGCCGCCGAAGCCCAGATCGGCGCCGTTTCCCGCCTGCCGTTTTCGTTGAAGGTGCTCCTGGAAAATCTCCTGCGTTTCGAGGACGGGCGCTCGGTCACGGCCGACGACGTCAAGGCTTTCGCCGATTGGCTTGAAGACGGGCGCGTCGATCGCGAGATCGCCTATCGGCCGGCGCGCGTGCTGATGCAGGATTTCACCGGCGTACCGGCGGTTGTAGACCTCGCGGCGATGCGCGACGCCATGAAGGCGCTCGGCGAGGATCCGGAAAAGATCAACCCGCTGGCGCCGGTCGATCTCGTCATCGACCATTCGGTGATGGTTGATTATTTCGGCGGCCCCGACGCCTTCAGACGGAATGTCGAGCGCGAATATGAGCGCAATGGCGAGCGGTACAAGTTTCTGAAATGGGGACAGGGCGCCTTCGATAATTTCCGCGTGGTGCCGCCGGGCACCGGCATCTGCCATCAGGTCAATCTCGAATATCTCGCCCAGACCGTCTGGACGGCGGAGCATGAAGGCGACACCTACGCCTATCCCGATACGCTGGTCGGCACCGACAGCCACACGACGATGGTCAACGGTTTGTCCGTGCTCGGATGGGGCGTCGGCGGCATCGAGGCCGAGGCGGCGATGCTCGGCCAGCCGATTTCGATGCTGATCCCCGAAGTCATCGGCTTCAAGATGACGGGCAGGCTGCCGGAAGGCGCGACCGCGACGGATCTGGTGCTCACCGTCACGCAGATGCTGCGCAGGAAAGGCGTCGTCGGGAAGTTCGTCGAATTCTACGGGCCCGGGCTCGATCATCTGGCGCTCGAAGACCGGGCGACGATATCCAACATGGCGCCGGAATATGGCGCGACCTGCGGCTTCTTTCCTATCGACGCCGAAACGCTCCGCTATCTCAAGGCGACGGGCCGCGCGCCGGAACGGATCGCGCTGGTGGAGGCTTACGCGAAAGAGCAGGGCCTGTGGCGCGATGCTGCAACGCCCGATCCCGTCTTCACCGATACGCTGGAGCTCGACCTCGGGTCGGTGAGCCCGTCCATCGCCGGGCCCAAACGCCCGCAGGACAAGATCGCGCTCGAAAACGCTGCGCCGCAGTTCCGCAAGGACGTCGTAACCATCAAGGGCGGCGGCGTGTCGCGGGACAAGGCGCCTGAAAGCGCCGGCGAAGCGCGCTTTCTCGATGAACGGCCGGACGGGGCCGTCGCGCCGCGGTCCTATCCCGTCGACGGAGAAGACTACGGCGTTCACGACGGATCGGTCGTGATCGCCGCCATCACTTCGTGCACCAATACGTCGAATCCGTCGATTCTGATCGCCGCCGGCCTTCTCGCCCGCAACGCGCGGGCGAAGGGTTTGAAAGTGAAACCCTGGGTGAAAACCTCGCTCGCGCCGGGCAGCCAGGTTGTCACCGATTATCTCAACAAGGCTGGTCTGCAGGACGATCTCGACGCGCTCGGCTTCAATCTTGTGGGCTATGGCTGCACCACTTGCATCGGCAATTCAGGGCCGCTGCCCGAACCGATTTCGAAAGCGATTAACGAGAACGATCTCGTCGCCTGCTCGGTGCTGTCGGGCAACCGCAATTTCGAGGGCCGCATTTCACCGGACGTGCGGGCGAACTATCTCGCCTCGCCGCCGCTCGTCGTCGCTTACGCCCTCGCCGGCTCGATGCATGTCGACCTGACGCGCGATCCGATCGGCGAGGACAAGGACGGTTCGGACGTTTATTTGAAAGATATCTGGCCGAGCAGCAAGGAAATCGCCGACGTCGTGCGCGAACATGTGACGGCGCAGATGTTCGCGAGCCGCTACGCCGACGTCTTCAAGGGCGACGACAAATGGCGCGCCATCGATAGCGGCGACGACCAAACCTACAAATGGCCCGCCTCAACCTACGTGGCGAACCCGCCTTATTTCGAAGGCATGACGCGCGAGCCCGAACCTGTGGCGCCGATCGAGGGAGCGCGCATTCTGGCGCTCTTCGGCGATTCCATCACCACCGACCACATCTCGCCGGCCGGCTCAATCAAGGAGGACGGCCCGGCCGGGGAGTATCTCAAGGCCCATCAGACGCCGGTGTCGGAATTCAATTCCTTTGGTTCGCGGCGCGGCAATCACGAAGTGATGATGCGCGGGACCTTCGCCAATATCCGCATCAAGAACCGGATGCTCGACGGCGTCGAGGGCGGCTACACTCGTCATGTTCCTTCAGGCGAGCAGATAGCGATCTATGACGCGGCGATGAAGTACAAGGCCGAAAGAACGCCGCTCGTCGTTTTCGCCGGCGAACAGTATGGGACGGGCTCGTCGCGCGACTGGGCGGCGAAGGGCACGATCCTGCTCGGCGTGCGCGCCGTCGTCGCGCAGAGCTTCGAGCGCATCCATCGCTCGAACCTTATCGGCATGGGCGTCCTGCCGCTTCAGTTCAAGGACGGCGGAAGCTGGACGGCGCTCGGCCTGACCGGCGACGAGGAAGTGACGATTCACGGAGTCGACTCGATCGAGCCGCGCCAGACTGTCAAGGCGAGCGTGAAATTCGCCAGCGACGAGATAAAAGAGCTCGAACTCCTTGTACGGATCGACACCGCCGACGAGCTCGACTATTTCCGTCACGGCGGGATCCTTCAGTATGTGATCCGCAAGCTCGCGGCGTAGGGTTTGTTGAGATTCAAGATCTCTTACTGTCATTCCGGGGCCGCGCGTTAGCGCGGAACCCGGAATCCATTCCGCTGTCTTGTCCATGTGCGCCGGCTTCACCGCCGATCGCAGGGATGGGCTCAGGCATGGATTCCGGATAATCGCTCACGCGATTTCCGGAATGACAAAAGTAAAAATCAAAACTCTGCAAATCCCGGCCGCGCCGCCTGCGTCCGCTTGGCGCGCCGCCCGCGTCTTCCTATATTAAATTGACAGCGGAAAGGAGGCGGCCATGACTTTGAAACCGTCGCTCGTGACGCGTATCGCCGTCGGCAAGGCTTTCGGCCTCATATTCGGCCTCGTCGGCTTTTTCCTCATGCCGGTGTTCGGCTTCGACGACCTGATGCTCCGTTTCGGCGTTTTGTTCTGGTACGTCACTCTGGGCGCCCTTGTCGCCATATTCGGCGTACTGGATTTTCAGCCTGTCCTGAAGTTTCACATACCCTGGTGGGCGTGCGGGACATTGACCGGCGCCTGGATGAATTTCGTCCTGACGCTCTTTGTCTTCGACATCTTTGCTCCCGTCATGGCGGCTGAGCCGGTGATGGGCTTCACTTCGCCTTGGTGGATCGTGCTTGAAGGCGCGGTCTTCGGCCTGATCGCCGGCGGCCTCGCGGAGCGCTTCGGCGGCGAAGGCGCGTCGCGCGCGCCGGCGCGCGCCTGACTCGCGCGCGAGGAAAAACCGGATCTGGCGCGGCCGGCTTCAGTGCAGGCTGTAAACCCGCCCCGACGCGATGTCGGCGGGGGAGACGAGCCGCTTGCCCGCGAGCTTTACCGAATGCAGGCGGCCGTCGAGTTCACGCACCCAGAAATCGAGGAATTTGCACAGCACCGGATAATGCGGCGCGAGGTCGTAATCCTGCCAGACATAGCTCTGGAGAAGGCCGGGATGGTCAGGCATGCAATAGAGGATTTCCGCCGTCGCCAGACGATACCCTTGCAATTGACATGCGAACGCCGGATCGACCGCCATCCTCGCCTCCTGTCCGCGCCGCCGCAGAACGGCGTCGCAGCGCTTATCTTCAGTCGGAAATTTTGCCGGATCGCCAAGATTAGCGGAAGGGCTTGAAGGTAAATATTCACAGAATTACAAGGATTTAGCAGCCCAGAGACAAGGGTGCCGACAACGCCGGCCATGTTTGCGCGCAAGATTTTTTCTTTACAAACCGCGCAAGTTTTCCTACGTGGCGAGTTCGCCAATCCCATGGGACCTCTCCGCAAGATTGGCGCTTGGTGGAAGCAGCTTTTGCGAGGTTCCATGAGATGGAAAGGCGAATTTCCGCGCTTGCGCTGGTCCTAGCCTTCCGGCCGGACCTTCCCGTACATTGCATTCGGTCCCACGCCGCGCGACGCGCGGCCGAATGGTTCGTGCAGAGCTTCCCGGGCGAGACGTTTTACGCCGTCAAGGCCAATCCGCATCCGCTCATTCTCGACGCTGTCAGCGAAGCCGGCGTCAGGAGCTTCGATGTTGCTTCAGTGCAGGAGATCGAGCGTGTGGCGGCGCGGTTTCCGAACGCGCACATCGCCTTCATGCATCCGGTCAAAGCGCGTTCGTCGATTCGTCGCGCCTATCACGAGTTTGGCGTTCGAACCTTCGCGCTCGACAGCGCTGACGAGCTCAACAAGATCGTCGCCGAAACCGCCGGGGCGAAGGATCTGCGCCTGATCGTCCGTCTTGCGGCGGCGTCTGATTATGCGGCTCACAAGCTCGCCGGCAAGTTCGGCGCGGCCGGCTCGGAAGCGGTGATGCTGCTTCGTGAGACGCGCGTCTGCGCCGAAGCGCTTGGCGTCAGTTTTCATGTGGGCTCGCAATGCATGCGCCCGGAAGCCTACAGGCTGGCGATGGCGGCTGCAGGCGAGCTGATCCGCCAGGCGTCGGTCACCGTCGATATCGTCGATGTGGGCGGCGGTTTTCCCGCCCCGTATCCGGGCCTCGTTCCGCCGCCGCTTGAGCATTACGCCGCCGAAATTGCGGCCGCGTTCGAAACCATGCCGGTGCTCGAAAACGCCGGCCTTTGGTGCGAGCCGGGACGCGCGCTTTGCGCCGAGGCGGGCAGCCATGTGACGCGTGTCGAGCTGCGCAAGAACGATGCGCTTTACATCAATGACGGCGCTTACGGCGCGCTGTTCGACGCCGCCCATGACGGGCTGGTGTTTCCGGCGCGGGTTCTGCGCAGAGGGGACGCGCCGCCGCGCCCGCTGGCGCCCTATCGGCTGTTCGGGCCCACCTGCGACTCCATCGACGCCATGCCGGGCCCGTTCTTCTTGCCTGACGATGTGAGCGAAGGCGACTATATCGAATTCGGCCTAACCGGCGCCTATGGCGCCGCGCTTGCCGGAAAGTTCAACGGGTTTGGCGAATACCTCGAAGCCGTCGTTGAGGACGCGCCGATTTATTCCATGTATGACAGCCCTGCGAACGAAAACGTCGCGGCGGCGACAGGCGACTAAGAGCCTGAACGAAAACACGAACCCCGTGGACAGTCGGACAATCATCAGACGATCGCTTGCGCCAGACCATATCGGCTCAGGCTCTTTTCTCTTACTTTCAGAGCCCGGACCAGCCCTTTATGAGGCGGGCGAACGTCTGTCATGCAAACAACGCGCCCATAGTGATAATCTTCGGTTGGACTCTGAGCTGAAAAAGCAAATAGACTTGTTAATCTTAAGCGGCGGAAAACAGCGCCGCGTGATGAAATAATCACCGAGTTCATATTAAAATTCGTTCATTCGTTTACTAAGGGTTACCTCTTCTCTTTTATATTTCCGCCTCGCCAAATTGCGGCGAAAGCCTGTGAGAGAGAGGCGCAAATGCCGGACAATGCGTTGTTGGGGGAGCGCGCCCGACTCGCTCCACATGACATCTCTGAAAACAAGGGGCCGACCGTTCCGGCGCCGCCTTTGCGCGCGCCGGCGACGGCGCTTAGGGTTGGTTCTCCCAAAGAATGGCTGAGCGCGGACGACCGGGCGGTAATTCTGGATCAGAATTACAAGACGTGTTTGACGATCTTCGTCGCCTGCGCCGCATTTTATTGTCTGACGCTCATCGGCGCGCTGGCGCCTCTGCCGCTCGTCCTCAATCTTGTCTCAGCCGTCGCCAACGGTCTGGCGATCACGCATCTTTTCATTATCGGGCACGACTGCATGCACGACGCTTTTGCGCCTTCGCGTAAAGCTAATCGGATGCTCGGGCGGCTTGCATTCATCCCTTGCGCTTTTTCGCCAAGCTTATGGATCGAAGGCCACAACATCCATCATCATGGAAAGACAAATTTACGCGGGTGCGATTTCGCCTGGACGCCGATGGATCCGGAAAGTTTCGCCAAGGCGCCTCCTCTTCGCCGTCAGCTCGAGCGCATCTATCGCAGTCCTTTCGGCCATGGGCTTTATACTTTCATCGAGGTCTGGCTGAAGCGGCTTATTCTTCCTGTCGCCCCAGAATTTCGCGAAAAATGGCGCAGGCATGCGCCCGACGGCCTGTTCGTTGTCGCGGCGCTTGCGCTGACCGTCGGCGGCGTTTTCGTGCTCGGCGATGCGATGACGCCCAACCGCAGCCTGCTCGCGATCTTCCTGATCGGGTGGCTCATTCCCTTCGCCGTCTGGTGCCACGTTTTCGGACTCAGCACCTATCTTCAGCACACGCATCCCGGCGTCCGCTGGTTCGACGATCCGGCCGAATGGTCGTTTTACAGAGCCGCCATTCTGGCCACGACGGATGTGGACATGTCGACGAAAAGCCTTGGACTTATCAACGACGCGATGGCGCACACCGTTCATCATGCGTTGCCTTCCGTCCCGGTTTATCGGTTGAAGCAAGCGCAGGAAAAGCTGTCCGCCCGCTACCGCGACGATATAATCAGTTTCAGATTCACTTTTCGCGAATATTGGCGGGTTCTTAAGGCGTGTAAGCTCTATAATTACAAGGAGCATTACTGGACGGATTTCGACGGCCGTCAGACCGGACCGTCTCTGGCTTTTGAGGCCGCGCCCGTCCTCGCGCCAGTCGCGGCCGACGCAGCCTGAGCAGAGCCGCTTTCAATCAGAAAAACGCCGGCCGCTCCTGTAGCGCGGCGGTCTTTTTTCCTGTATGCGTGCGCGCGCATCGGCCCTCCGCGCGTCCCGACGGACGCGGCCCGGATCCAGTTTCTCCATACTGCTCCAGAAGGAACCGATCTTATGGCTGACAACCGCAAAGCCGAACTGCTGAGCACGCCGGTAGACCATATCGACATTGCTTCGTTCGACGCGCGTCCGATAATCGACGCCTGGGAGAAGATGTCGTTCACCTCACGCGATGCGGCGCGCGCTGCGCGCATATTCAACACAGCGCTTGAAGACAGGGACTGTTCGATCTTTCTGACCCTGGCCGGCTCTACTTCGGCCGGGGGCTGCATGCATGTGTGGCGCGATATGGTCCGCTGCAACATGATTGACGCCGTCGTCGCAACGGGCGCGTCGATCGTCGACATGGACTTCTTTGAGGCGCTCGGGTTCAGGCATTATCAGGCGAAAGAAATTCCCGACGATAGGGAATTGCGCGACCATTATATCGACCGCATTTACGACACCTATATCGACGAGGAAGATCTGCAGGCCTGCGATGCGACGATCAAGGAAATCGCCGACTCGCTGCCGACCGGCCCGATCTCCTCGCGCGCCTTTATCCGCGCCATGGGCGAATGGCTGGCCGCCGGCGCCGCGAAAAAAGAAGGCTCGCTCATTGAGGAAGCCTACAAAGCCGGCGTCCCGATTTTCTGCCCGGCCTTTTCGGATTCCTCGGCCGGATTCGGGCTCGTCAAGCACCAGGCGGAGCGGATCAAAGCCGACATGTCTTATGTTGCGGTTGATTCCATCGCAGATTTCCGTGAACTGACGGAAATCAAGATCAGGGCGGGAACGTCGGGTCTCTTCATGATCGGCGGCGGCGTTCCGAAAAATTTCGTTCAGGATACGGTCGTCTGCGCCGAGATACTCGGGCATGAGGATGTAGAGATGCACAAATACGCCGTGCAAATCACGGTGGCCGACATGCGCGACGGCGCGTGCTCGTCCTCGACCCTCAAAGAGGCGTGTTCATGGGGCAAGGTAGACACCGCGCTTGAACAGATGGTGTTCGCCGAAGCGAGTTCGGTCGCGCCGCTGATCGTTTCCGACGCTTATCACCGCGGCGCCTGGAAAAAACGGTCGCGCCGCGCGTGGGGAAAGCTGTTTTCCTGAAGTCTTGTATTGCGCCGTCGGCTTGAGCGCCTCGAGACGATTGGGTTTCGAGACCGGGTTCTGCTTCGTGCGAAATTATTCCGGATGCAACTTTCGCATGCGTACAATTCGGTAAATGGCGCATACAAGGATATAAGCAATTTCTGCTTCAAATATGCGATTGAGAAACGCGGCGAGCCACCAGGGCGTCACATCTATTAACGCCGCATACGGATAATAAAGAACCTGCAGGGCGTGAACGAAAAACAACGGAACGGGAAACCAGTGTCCTCTGGACATGCGCCAGAAGAAAATGGCCAGCGCGAGATCGATCGGCGCGTAGGCCCATTCATGAATCTGGCGGCCAAAGCTCCACCAGGCGAAGATAGCCAACAGCCAACCCGCCGTTAAAAGATACGCGGCCGCAACAATCTGTCGCGACCGCGATAGGCGAGCAAGGATAATTGCGGCGCAAAGCAGCGCCGCATAAATCGAAATGGTTATCCAAGCCCCAGAACTGATCGAACGCTCTCCGAGATAGGTTCTTTAGGCACGCCGCCAATCGCATTAAGGGACTTTGCGCCGACGTCTTGCACATGAGCCTCCAAAGTCTCATGGACAGTTGAAACCAACTCAGCAAGATTGACTACCGCTGCTTGAATATCGGCGTATGCGTCACTCGCTGCGGTTGCATGAAGCTTCCCATCCGCAGCCTTGGCTGCTGTCGCGCCAATCGCTACAGTAGCCGCAAGGCCTGCTATTTGCTTTTCAATACGGAGCAGAGCCAGTTGTTCCTTACGGATGTCTTTCGCCATGATATTTCCCTTTCTGTTTGGTTGGGACTTCAATGGCGACGACGGTAAGGTGACTCGGCGCGAGTGATATGATATTTTTCGCGTATAACGGGAATTATTAGACATGACGCGCGAAGAAGACGTTTATGCTGCCCGTATAGGTAGAAATATGTGGCGGCTGGCCAAACGCAGGGCTCGGGAAGCCGCGATGCGTTCGGCTGCGCTTATCGGCCTGCCTGCTGCTCGCGGAGCGGCAGGCAGCGGTAGTAAATCGCTGCAGCCGCCGCCGCCGCCTGATCAAGATGACGGGCCGGAGGCGGAGGGGCCGCGTACTCTTTCAGAATTTCTTCGAGAACTGGCCGAAGAGCTTGAGCGAGACGAGCCTGACCCCGACGAGTCGTGACCCGCGACAGCGCCGTATAGGTGTTGGCCATCGCCTCGCTCGCCATCGCCAGCGCCTCCGCGGGCAGGGGCGGTTCGGCCGCAGGCCTGAGGCAGCGGGTGACCAGATCCAGCGTTAACGCCAGCAGCGACTCGTTAAGCTCCGGCGCGTCCGGGCGACGGGTGGTGAAATCGGCTATCGGCCGGGTTTCCGTCTCGCAGGCGTGAACGTAAAGGTCCGCCAGCGCGACGGTTTCTCCGGTCGCTTCGACGATGCGCCGCGCCAGGGCCGGTTTGGGAATTTGTTCGCCGGCGATGATCCGGTAGAGGGTCTGGCGCGACACGCAGGCACGCCGGGCGAAGGCGCTGACGGTCTCGCCGGCGTCCTGCAGATAGGCTTTCAGAGGGTGGCTTTCAGTCATGATTCTAATGTCGCGTTTTTGTGACGCAGGGCGATTATGTCACAAAAACCGTAACAGCGCTTTACGCCGAGGAAAACCTGCTTCGATTGCCGGGGCGCACGCCGGCCGCTATGGACGGAGCCTCCGGGGCGCCGCTCCGCAACCGTGAGGACTGACAGCCAACCATGCCGCCTCTGCTTCTGCTCGATGGCGTACGCCTGACATTTGGCGGCGAGCCCCTGTTCGAAAATGCATCGCTGGCGGTGAGGCCGCGCGACCGCATCGCGCTGGTCGGGCGCAATGGATCCGGCAAGACGACGCTGCTGAAGATCGCGGCGGGGCTGGTCGAGCCTGACGGCGGCGAACGCATCGTCAAGCCGGGCGTGCGGATCAGCTATCTGCCGCAGGAGCCGGATCTGGCCGGTTTTGAGACCGTCGGCGCTTACGCCGCCGCCGGCCCGCCGCCGACGGTCGACCCGCATGAGGCGGCGCGCATGCTGAACGATTTCGGCCTTGCCGCGAACGCGCGCTGCGAAACGCTTTCCGGCGGAGAAGCGCGCCGGGCCGCCATAGCCCGTGCGCTGGCGGGCGATCCGGACGTATTGCTGCTCGACGAGCCGACCAACCATCTCGACCTGCCGGCGATCGAGATGCTCGAGAATCGTCTGGCGACGGGTCGTGCGGCGCTTGTTGTGATCAGCCACGACAGGCGCTTTCTCGAGGTCCTGTCCGAACGAACCGTCTGGATCGACCGCGGCGTAACCCGCGCGGCGCCCATGGGATTTTCCGGTTTCGAGACGTGGCGCGACAAGTTTCTCGAAGAAGAGAAAACCGCGCGCCATAAGCGCGACCGCAAGATCGCCGCCGAAGAGGACTGGATCCGTTACGGGGTTACGGCGCGCCGGCGCCGGAACATGCGCCGGTTGCGCGCGCTGAAAGATTTGCGAAACGAACGTCGCCACTCCCGCCGTCCGCCTGGCGCCGTGCAGTTCTCCCTGAACGCCGGCAAAATTTCCGGCAAGCGCGCCGTCGTCGCCGAGAACCTGACAAAGAGTTTTTCGGGCCGGGCTGTGGTCAGGGATTTTTCGATCGAGATCGCCCGCGGCGACCGCGTCGGGTTTGTCGGGCCGAACGGGGCCGGCAAGACGACGCTCGTCAGCCTTCTTAGCGGCGCGCTGGCGCCGGATTCAGGCGCCATAAGACTTGGGACGAATCTCGAAATCGCGTCGCTCGACCAGCGCCGCGCCAGTCTCGAACCGGATATGCGCGTCGCCGATGCGATAACAGACGGTCGCGGCGACTGGGTGACGATCGCCGGGCGAAAACTCCATGCTGCGACTTATCTAAGGGATTTCCTGTTCGCGCCCGAGCAGTGGCGCGCGCCAGTGAAGGCGCTGTCAGGCGGCGAACGCGGCCGGCTGGCGCTTGCCGCGACGCTCGCCAAACCGTCTAATCTGCTTATTCTCGACGAGCCCACGAACGATCTCGACCTTGAAACCCTCGATCTTCTTGAAGAAACGATCGCCGGTTATCCGGGTACGCTGCTTCTCGTAAGCCACGACCGCAGCTTTCTCGACCGCATTGTCACATCGGTCGTCGCGCCCGATCCTGACGGCCGGCCTGGGCGCTGGCGCGAATATGCGGGCGGCTATTCCGACATGCTGGTTCAGCGCGGTTCTACTCCTCAAGCATTTCCGGCCGCGCCAAGGTCCGAAAAGCAGGAACGCGAAAAAAACCTCGCTGTCGAATCGAAATCAAATACTGGAAAACTCAGCTACAAAGAGAAATACGCGCTTGAACAGCTTCCCGGCCGCATCGCGGCGCTGGAAGCAGAGGTTACAAAACTGAAAAAAAAGCTTGCGGATCCGGAGTTTTACGAACGCGACGGAAAAGCGTTCGAAAACGCCGCCGCCATGCTTGAGAAAACAGAAGCCGCATTGGCGCGAGCTGAGGACGAATGGCTGGCGTTGGAACTCAAACGCGAAGGATTGCAATCACAGTGAATCGCAATCGCGTGCGCCTTTCGGACGGGTCACCCGCTCGTGAGAGGACGTGACTTGTATGTAGAAGGGGCGTTCGTATCTTCACGCGCAACCGGCCGTTGCGTTGAGTTCGCCGGGAGATCATCGCTTAAAGGAGAAAACGATCCGATGACGAAATCTGCAATTTCGAAAACCGTTCTGGCCGCGTCGATCACGGCCGCCGCCGCGCTGACCGCCGCTGCGCCCGCCAGCGCCAGCGACATGGAAAAGTGTTACGGCATCGCGCTCGCTGGCGAGAATGACTGTGCGGCCGGCCCCGGCACGTCGTGCGAAGGCACCTCGACTGTCGACTATCAGGGCAACGCCTGGAAGCTGGTTCCCTCGGGCACTTGCGAAAGCACCAGCGTTCCCGGCGGTCGCGCGGGCAGCCTGGAAGAACTCGATCGCGACCTTCCGGAAGCGTAAGGCATTGACGACGAACGACACACCTTTGATCCCGGCGCACAGCGTCGGGATCAGCCTTAAGCCGGCCCATTACCGGGACGTGCTGGCGCGTCCCCCGGGCGTGGATTTTTTTGAGGTGCATGCGGAGAATTTCATGGGCGCGGGCGGCCCGCCGCACGCCTGGCTTTCCGCAATCTGCGAACAGTTTCCGCTATCGGTGCATGGCGTCAGCCTGTCGCTCGCCGGCGTCGATCCGCTTAACGAAGAACATCTGACGCGCCTCAAGGACGTCGTTCAGCGCTATAATCCGGCGATTGTTTCAGAACATCTCGCCTGGGGGGCGCATGAGGGGGCTTACTATCACGACCTGCTGGCGCCGCCGATCACCAGGGAAACATTCGCGCGCCTCGCCGATAATGTCGAAAGAACGCAGGACGTTCTGGGGCGGCGCATACTGATCGAAAATCCATCGCAATATCTCGACGTCGCGGCCGAAATTCCCCTGCCGGAAGCGCTCAACGATCTCGCGCGGCGCACCGGTTGCGGCATTTTGTTCGACATCAACAACGTCTATGTGAGCGCCTGTAATCTCGGCTTCGACGCCGAAGCATTTATCGATGCGATCGATCCGGCGTATGTGGGCGAAATTCATCTGGCCGGCCATGCGGTCGATCATCTCGACGGCTATGAGATCAGAATCGACGATCACGGTTCGCGCATGTGCGCGGAAGTCGGCGCGCTGTACGCGCGATTCATCAAACGCGCCGGCCCCCGGCCGACCCTCGTCGAATGGGACACCGACGTTCCTGCGCTTGACGTTCTTCTCGACGAAGCGGCGCGCGCGCGAAGCCTGATGGAAGGCGCCGTCCCCAGGGCGCGCAAAAGCGAAATCATAACGGAAAATGTCTGACCGCGACTATTTCGATAGGTTCGCGCAGATTCTGAAATCGCGCGAGCCGGTGAAGGACGCGCCGATTTTTATCGGCGAACCGGCGCGCGTCGAAGCGGGGCTGGCGATTTACCGCAACAATGTGCGCTCGGCGCTCTCCAAGGCGCTGGCGGCGAAATTTCCCGTCGTGGAAAAGCTCGTCGGCGAAGGGTTTTTCAAATATCTCGCCCACGAATATTTTCACGCCCACCCGCCGTTTTCGCAGCTCATCACCCTCTACGGCGACGAATTGCCGGCGTTTCTCGAAACTTTCGAGCCGGCGCGAAAGCTTTCCTATCTCGCCGATGTGGCGCGTCTCGAAATCGCCTGGCTTGAAGCCTATCACGCGGCCGACGCCCAGCCGCTGGCGCCCGACGCGATAACAGCGATGATCGGCGACGATCCGGGCGGACTGCGGTTTGCGCTTCATCCGTCATTGCGGTTGCTGGCGTCGGCGCATCCGGCCGCCTCGATCTGGCGCCACAACAGGACGGCTGAAAATCCTGCTCCGGCGACGTTTGAGGGAACCGAAAATATTGTCGTGGCGCGGCCGGTCCGCGATGTCGTCGTAACGACGGTTTCGTCCGGCGTCATCGCCTTTATTGAGGCGTTGTCGAACGGCGACGCAATCGACGCTGCGCTCGCAGCAGGGATGTCGAAAGAGCCGGCGCTTGATCCTCAATCGGCGTTTCAGGCGCTCTTCGCGCATCAGATAATCGTCGGCGTCGATGCGTAATTAATCTTCATCAGGGAGAACCGAAATGCGGGCTTATCAGAAATTCATCGATCTGGCGGAGGCGATTCCCTACGCGCTTCTCGCCTTTGTCGCGCGCTTCGCCGCGGCCGTTCCTTTCTGGCGGTCGGGCCAGACCAAGCTCGACGGCGGCGAATTTCTCGGCGTTAACTGGAACCTCTTCGCGGTGAAGGACTCGAAGGTGTATCTGTTTCAGTACGAGTTCGGCATTCCCGAAGCCATCGCCCCCGCGGCGGCGCATCTCGCCGCGCTTGGCGAATTTTTTCTGCCGATCCTTTTGGTGTTCGGGCTGATTTCGCGCGGCGCGGCGCTCGGCCTTCTGGCGATGACGGCGTTCATCCAGTTCTATGTTTTTCCCGAACAGCTTTTGATGGCGAACGGCAACTGGTCCATGCACCTTCTTTGGGCCGCGCCGCTTCTGCTCGTGCTGGCGCGTGGGCCCGGCGCGTTTTCGCTCGATGCGCTGCTCGGAGGGAAGTTCGGCAAGGCGAAGGCGACTTAAACCAGACTGTCTGCATTCTGGAGTCAGCGAGTCGTCACCCGATAAACGCATCGTCTCGCCCCGGCGAGGATATGTTCTTCGCGGGCGATGGAAACGTCAGGCCCGAGAACGTCCTGAAAAACTTTCAGCTCGTTTGCACAGAGGTTAGTGCAGGCCTTCGCCGCCGAACAGATCGGGCAATGGTTTTCAATCAGCAGCCAGTCGCGCCCGTCGCGTTTGGCCTCGGCCATATAGCCTTCGTCGGCGCGCGCTTTGGCGAGGCGCCTGACGCGCTCGCCCGGCGTTTTTGCGCCGCCGAGTTTCTCGCCATAAATCTTGCGCTGTTTGTCGCCGTGTTTCCGAATGAGCCGGGCGAGGCCCGCCGCGCCGAAAAGGCCCTCGACGGATTCGATCATCTCGACCGCAAGGTCCTGATGCGCGTCGGGAAAGACCCGAGCCGCGTCATCCGTCAACATCCAGAGCTTTGTCGGCCGTCCGCGCCCTTTCGCTTCCGAGCGCGCCGTCACCAGACCCTCGGCTTCAAGCGCGTAAAGGTGTAGCCGCGCCGCCATGGGCGTGACGCCCAAAGCCGCGCCCAGCGCGCCGGCGGACTGCTCGCCTTGGCGTTTCAGGAGGTCGAGGAGCGTCGACCGCGTCCTTCCGTCGAGACGGGGGTCGCCCGCAGCCCCGGGTTTTCCAGCTTTTTCCGATGTATCGGCTTTGTCGATGGGGGCGTTCGGAATTTTGCGCATAAATTCTTTTTAAAAGCTATTGCTTTTGAAAACAAGAGAGATTATTGAAAGGGTATCCTTTCATAAATAACGGCCTGAAAGGAGGCCCCGCATGCCCCGGATCGAACACGCCAACCTGGTCGTCACCGCCATCGGGCCGACGCTCGATTTTCTAAAGGCCGCCTTTCCGGACTGGCGCGTGCGCGGCGGGGGCGACGGCGACTGGTACGGAAAGCCGCGCCGCTGGGTGCATTTCGGCGACGACGATTTCTACGTCACCCTCAACGACAACGGCGAAGGCGCGCAGCGCGACCTCGCCGGCCATGCGCCGGGCCTTGCGCATATCGGTTTTGAAGTGCCCTCCGTCGACGCCGTCGTCGCGCGCCTTAAGGAAGCCGGACATGAGCCGAGCCAGTGGGGCCCGGACCATCCCTATCGCCGCAACGTCTATTTTATCGACGGCGAAGGCCTTGAATTCGAATTCGTTGAATATCTGAGCGACGTTCCAGAGGAGAAAAATCAATATGTCTAGCTTAGCAACAGATGACGCCGGCGCGCTGGTCGAATTGCTGCGTCGCTTGTTCGCACGGCGTTAGAGCGCGTTCAAAAAATAGAATCATTATGCGTCATCCCGTGCGCGCTGCGGCGCTCGGGCGCCGCTGCGCAGACACGGGACCGTTATCCATAAGTCCGGACGGAGCAAGCCAGGACGATCCCGTGTCTGCAGCGCGTCATTGCATGCCGCGCTGCGCACGGGAAGACGGTGATGGTCTGACGTTTTGTGAATCGGCACAAGACAGGATGACTACAGATCGAAGCAGGATGCACATTCATGCGGCGCGCTGTCGGTCCGCATTCGAAGCGTCTTCTCCCGCTCCCTCCCGGCCGGTGATGAGCCGCACGCCGCGCTGCCAGGTCAGATAGGACCAGAACCAGTTGAGCCCGACGACAAAACGACTGCGAAAGCCGACAAGATAATAGATGTGCGCGAAACTCCACAGAAACCAGCCGGGAAAGCCGCTGAACCGCCAGCCGTTCAAATCGGCGATCGCCTTGTTGCGGCCGATCGTGGCCATGGTTCCGTAATCGCGATAACGAAAGGCGCCGATGCACTTGCCGCGGCGCGCTGCGAGAATGCGCCGCGCGACATAGCGCCCCATTTGCTTTGCGACCGGCGCGACGCCGGGCAGGGAGCGCGCGGCGTCTTCGGGCGTGAACGCGGCCGTATCGCCGATCGCGAAAACATTTTCATGACCGGGCGCGGACAAATCGCTGTTGACGATTATGCGGCCGATTCTGTCGGTTTCGGCGCCGAGCCATTCGCCGGCGGGCGAGGCTTCGACGCCGGCCGCCCAGATGATGGTGCGCGCGGCTTCGCTGCGCTCGCCCATGACGGCGCCGCCGTCGTCGACGCGCTCGACGCGCGCGTTCAACACGACCTCGACGCCGAGGTCTTCGAGATGTTTCTGGGCGCGGGCCGAAAGGCGCGGGTCAAACGCTGACAAGACGCGCTGACCCGCATCGGCGAGAATGATCCGGGCGCTGTCCGGTTCGATATGGTGAAAGTCGTAAACCAGCGAATGGCGCGCAAGCTCGGCGATGGCGCCGGCGAGTTCGACGCCGGTCGGGCCTGCGCCGACAATGACGAAGGTGAGCCAGGCGTCGCGCCTTTCCGGATCGGTCTCCATTTCGGCCTTTTCGAATGCGGTGAGAATGCGCTGGCGCAGCGCAAAAGCGTCGTCGATGGTCTTGAGGCCCGGCGCGAAGGCCGCCCAGTCGTCGCGGCCGAAATAGCTGTGGCGCGCGCCGGTCGCGAGAATGAGATAGTCGTAAGCGAGCCGCTTTCCGCTCTCGGTCAGCACCACGCGCGCCTGCGCATCGACGCTTTCGACCGAGTCCATGAAGACGCGGATGTTTTTTGCATCGCGCACGACATGGCGGATCGGCGAGGCGATTTCGGCCGGCGTCAGCGCCGCCGTCGCCACCTGATATAAGAGCGGCTGGAAGAGATGATAGTTGCGCTTGTCGACGAGAGTGACGTCGACTTCCGAACCGGCGAGCGATTTGGCCGCTTCAAGCCCGCCGAAGCCCGCCCCGACAATCACCACATGGGCGCGCTTTTCTCCGCCCGGGCTCTCAGCCGATAGTTTCGGCATCGCGGTTTCCTGCAAAGTCTTGTTGGACGGGCGCGCGCGGGGGCGCAGCGAGACTCTCGCGCCCATCATGGCGCGCCCCGTGCTCCGGGCAATTCGTATTCGCGTGAAGAAAAACCCCCGCGCGCGCACGAAAACGCGAAGAGTCTTACGTGGCGCGCTCGGGGGAAAACGTCACCGCCATCCAGTTCTGGGCTTTTACGTGTTCGATGACGCGGGAGAGGATCACTGATGCGTTTCCTGCAACTTCTCGAGCGTAGCCCTGGCGATCTCCTCGGTGTTGCCCAGAACGCCGAGCTGCGCATCGAGAACGCTGACATGGAAGCGCAATTCCCGTTCAACGTCGGCGTCGGCGCGCAGGCGCGCGATCTCGGACCGCGCCAGGTCGCCGGGCAGCTTGATGTCGCAGGTTTTTGGCAGTGCGACATAGTAAAAATTGATGTTATCGGTCACCCACTTGTCGCCGCACTGATCGCGAATCGCTTGCTGCACGCGCTGGTCCATATTGAGGCGCAGGATGCGGCGATACTGGCTTGTCTGGCTGAATGTATAGAGAAGTGCATCGACCCGCACATAATGATTAGCGAGCGCGGTTCTCAGGCTTTCATCCTTGATGTTGACGATGCGCCCCGTCGTTTGAAGCTCGTCGAAGGTCGCCCGGTTGGGTCGAACATACCAGATCTGACTCGCCTGATAGAGGGCGACAAGGAACTGGTCGTTGAGCCCGTCGACAGGCTTCAGATAGCCGGCAAGCGCCTCGCGTCCATAGCGCCGCGCGGCGCCGAAATAATCGCGCGTTTTGCCCCATAACGCGATCTCCAGTTCAATGTCGCGGTCAAGGCGTTGCAGATAATTTCGCGCGAGATTGTTGTTCCGGCGCGCGTCGTTCCAGTTCGAGACCTGAATGCCGATGAAAACGCCCATGACGACGATGACGAAGTCGAGGCCGACCGCCGTCCAGTTCTGGGCTTTGACGTGCTCGATGACGCGGCGGAGGCGCATTATTCCTCCTCGTCGCCTACGCTGAGGCGCGGCATCGGGCGGAAGCTCGCGGGATCGATCCCGGCTTCTTCAAGCCGCGCGGAGAAATTCGGCGCGTCGGCGAGGTCGAAAAACAGCATGTGGTGCGTAATGGCGATGGTTCGTCCAAGAATCGCCGGGCCGGCCGCGAGATCGTCGATCCTTTTGGTCAGCGCGGCGGCGCGCGCAGCATCGCCGGTCTCGTTGTAAACTCTAAGCAACTGGTGTTGCGGCCGGGGATTTTCCGCATCGATCTTTTCGGCCAGCGCCGTTGCGCGCTCGTAATCGCCCTCGACCGCGGCGAGATAGGCTGCGCGCCATTCGCTCCCCTTGGGCGCCGGCCGGCGCAATAGCGCTAAAACCGCGGCCTTGTCATATCGCGCAACGGCGAGAAACAACTCGTCGTCATACAGCCAGGGATGGTCGCCCGCCATCGCCCGGCCGCGCTCGATGGCGTCTTCTGCGGCGTCGAATTCGCCGAGCGCGGAGAGAATCGCGGCGTATGAACTCCAGTTCCCTCCACGGAGCGGATCGGTCTTCAACTTATAATCGTAGATTTTGCGCAGCGTCTCGAATTCGCCGTTGAGGGAAAGAATTACGGTGAGCCAGATATCGAGTGCGCCCGCTTTCTCAATAGAGCCCTTTTCACGCAACTGCTCGATGAGGCCCGGCATGCGGGCCCATGTCGAGGAGAAATATACCTCGTACAATTGTGCGACAATGCGCTCTGTCGGCGTGTGCGCATTGTCGATAGCGCGGTCGAGATCGGCGAGCAGGCGCTGGCGCGCGTCTTCTTCAGACGAAGGGGCCCGCCCGCGCGGCTCTTTCAGATAAGCGCCGCCCGGCCCGTCCATCAGATAATGTGCGAAAGAATCGTGATGTCTGATCGCCGGCGCGACATATTTCGGATCGAGCGCCATGGCGCGCTCGAATTCTTCGTTGGCGTCCCACAGCGAAACGCCCGGCTCGCTTGCATGGGCCCGGTCGAACAGGGACCGCCCTTTCAGGAACGCCTTGAACGCTTCGACATTGCGCGTTCCGCTGCGCGCGATAGCCTCGCGCTGCTCGTCATCGAGGTAAATGCTGAGAGCGCCGGCGACTTTTTCCGCAACATCGGTTTGAATCTGGAAGACGTCTTCGAGCTCGCGGTCATAGGTCTCAGACCACAGATGAAAGCCGTCCAAAGCGCGGATAAGCTGCGCGGTGACGCGAATTTTGTCGCCGGCCCGTCGCACGGATCCTTCCACCACATGGGCGACGCCGAGCGTGCCTGCGATTTCCGTAACGGGAACGTCCTTGTCCTTGAAATAGAAACTCGAGGTGCGCGCGGTGACCAGAAGGTCGGGCAGCGCCGCGAGCGAATTCAGAATCTCTTCCGTCAGCCCGTCGGCGAAATAGCCGTCATCCTCGCCTGAGGAGAGCGCAATGAAGGGCAGGACCGCGACGGATTTTTCGGTCGCCGCCCCGTCCGCCGGCGCCGCGGACGATCTGTCAATGCTTGCAGCGGAGTCCATTGTAGCCGTCGCATCGTTCGCCGGCGCAACACTCTCCGTCTGCGCATCGCTTTGCACGATATCGGTTTCTGACGGAGAGCGCGTTAGCCGCTCGGCGACGATCAGCGCCGCCACCAGCGCGAGGCCCGCAAGGATCGCATAGTCGAGCCTGCGCCCCGTTCCTGCAGCGATGCTTTCGCCCTCGCTCACGGTCTTCGTCAGCTTCACGCCCTCCGGCGTCATCTCGAACGCCCACGCGAGCACCATCGCGACCGGAAAGCCGATCAGGAGAAATCCGACAACGACGCCGTCGAACCAGCCCGGAAAGCCGAGCGAGGTTTCAAGAACGACCGCCGCCTGCGCCAGAAGCCAGCCCACGACGGCGTAAACGCCCGCCACGCGGAAGAGGTTTCGACGCTTTAATTCACCGAAGAATTTCAAACCGAACGCTCCCCGCCGCTGTCGGCGCCGGCGAGCCTAGCACGCTTCATCTTTCGCCGGAACGTACGGAAAAGGCTGAAATTCAACGCGTTGCAAAGCAAATCGCCGCCCGCGCCGGCGGTTTCGCCGGGCCGGACGACGGATTAACGCGGTCGCGGTTTTGCTCTAGGATGAATGCGTCTGGGTATCGGGAAAACGCAATGGGGATGAAAGCCGGCGAGAAGAAACAGGGCGCGCTTAAATCGGCCTTCGACGCCGTGCGCGCGCGGATCGGTTTCGGTCCCCGGCGCGCCGGCGCGGGCGAATCCAACGCGCCCGTCTTTCCTCCGCCGCCCGATCCGGCTCAGACGATGGATGCGGTCGTCGAAGCGCGCATGCGCCAGGCAGCCGACGATGCGGCGCTTTCGATCCGCCTTGAAGAAAGCGCGCGCGCCATCATCGAGCGCCGGGCCGGCTTGCGCGATCGCGCCCGCGCAGTGAGCGCCTCTGTCGCCGACCGGCAGGCGGGAGAGGTCTCGCTCTTCGCCCAGTCGCTCCGTTTTCTCATTGGTCTCGGCTGGCTCGGCATCGCCATGTGGCTCTATTTTTCCGTAACGCAGACGCCCGCGGAAGACGCGGCGCTTCCTTTCGGTCTTCCCCTCGAAGACGCAATGGTCCTTATGCGGACCTTTATGATTGTCGGCGCCGTGGGGCTCGCCGCCGCCATTCTCGCCGCCGCCGTCACGTCGATCGTCGGCGGCGCCGACAATGCGAAACTGCGCCAGCGCGGCGAGGAGCTGGGCGAAGCGATCGCGACGGCGTCGAAAGAATTCGATGACGACCTCGACCGCTTCCGGCGCGACATGGACGCGCGCGGCGACCCCGCCGACGCGGTCGTCGATCTGTCGCGGGCGCACCTGACGGCTTTGGAGGCGCAGGCGTTCTTCCGCGAGCTCGCCTTTCTGTTCGACGCCGATAATGAAAACGCCGGGGTCGAGTTCAGGGGCTTCCTGCGTTCGCACGCGCCTCCGTCGAAGCGCGAGCCGGCCGGGCTTGTTTTCCTCGTCGGTCTGGTTGTCGGCGCGGCCCTGGCCTATGCGCAGGTCAGGCTCGGCGGCGCGCCGGCGGCGGAGGCGGGAGAGGCCGCCGGCGACAGCGTCCCTCTCGCCATTGCGCAATATCCCTGGGCGCTGGCGGCGCTCGCTCTTGGCGGCGTCCTGTTCGCGGCGGCGGGGCTCATCGCCGCGTTCATCGCGCAGTTCTTCGCAAGCGCTGCGGCGGGCGGCGTCGATGAAGCGCTCGACGCGCTGCGCTCGGAGTTTACGGCCCGCGAGGCGCCGCGGCCGGTCGACGTCATCCGCCGAATCGAGGACGCGCTGGCGGTGTTTCGGGCCCGCGTTGGGCGGCTCACCGAACGCGACCGCAGAGCGAATCGATCCGCCGACGAAACGGCGGCGGAAATGGCCGATGAGCCCGCCTGGCGCAAGCGCGACACGTCGGTTCGATTCGTCGACGCCGGTTTTCAGGCGGCGCCGAAGACCTGGCGGGCCGACCCGCACGTAAAAATCGGCGACGGCGAAACGGCGCCGAAACGACGCTTTTTCGGGCTCAAAAGAGGCGACGGAAATTAACCCGATAGGCGCACCCAGTGCGCTGCGTTAAGACTCCTTTAACAAAAAAAGATGACCTGTTCGTAACTTCATGTTGACGTGGGCGGGCAGTCCGATCACTATATCTTGTGTCGGTGGCGACCCCGACACTTCATCAAAGAACGACGAAGCCGCGCCGGATGCGGTCCCTTGGGGGCTACCCGGCCAGAGAGACTTCGCGCGCCTTTTCAGGGGCCTAGAACGGGGAAAAAGGATGTCGTTGCTTGAAGCCGCCGGGGACCGCACGGACGCTCAAAACGCTGATGCAGAAGCCAAAAAGGCAGACGGCGCGGGCCGGGAAGAAAAGGCGCGGCCCGCGTTGCGGCCAACGCTTCGCGTCGTGCGCGACATCGAAATCGACCGCTCCCGCGACGCGCTGCTCACCGACTTCGGCAAGAAGGTACTGGAGGACCGTTACCTGCTGGCCGGCGAGTCGTTTCAGGACATGTTCGCCCGCGTCGCGCGCACCTATGGCGACGACGCCGATCACGCCCAGCGCATTTACGATTACATTTCAAGACTGTGGTTCATGCCGGCGACGCCGGTGCTCTCGAACGGCGGGGCCGGCCGCGGCCTGCCGATTTCGTGCTTCCTCAATGCGGTGGGCGATTCGCTCGATTCGATCGTCGGCGCCTGGAACGAGAACGTGGCGCTCGCCTCGAACGGCGGCGGCATCGGCACCTATTGGGGCGGCGTGCGCTCGATCGGCGAAAAGGTGAAGCACGCCGGCGTCACGTCGGGCATCATCCCGTTCATCCGGGTGATGGACAGCCTGACGCTGGCCATTTCGCAAGGCTCCTTAAGGCGCGGCAACGCGGCCTGCTATCTCGACGTGCATCACCCGGAGATCGAGGAGTTTCTCGAGATCCGCAAACCTTCGGGCGATTTCAACCGCAAGTCGCTCAATCTCCATCACGGCCTCAACATCACCGACGAATTCATGAAGGCGGTGATGAACGACGCGGAATTTCCCCTGCGCTCGCCCAAGACCGGCGAAACCCTGCGCACCGTGAACGCCCGCAAGCTGTGGCAGAAGATTCTCGAAATCCGGCTGCAGACCGGCGAGCCCTATCTCCTGTTTTCGGACACGGTCAACAAACAGATGGCCGCGCACCAGCGCAAGCTGGGCCTCAAGGTGACGACGTCGAACCTGTGTTCGGAGATCATGCTCCACACCGGCCCGGATCATCGGGGTAAGGAGCGCACGGCCGTGTGCTGCCTTTCCTCGATCAACGCCGAGAAATATTTCGAGTGGAAGGACGCGCCGCAATTCATCGAGGACGTCATGCGCTTCCTCGACAATGTGCTGCAGGACTTCATCGACCGTGCGCCGGCGGCGATGGAGAAAGCGCGCTATTCGGCGATGCGCGAGCGCTCCGTCGGGCTCGGGCTGATGGGCTTTCACTCCTTCCTGCAGTCGATGGGCGCGCCGTTCGAAAGCGCCATGGCCAGGAGCTGGAACACGCGGCTTTTCAAGCATATCCGCATGGGCGCGGATGCGGCCTCGGTGACGCTCGCCGACGAGCGGGGGCCGTGCCCCGACGCGCTTGACGCCGGCATGAAGCAGCGCTTTTCGCACAAGCTGGCGATTGCGCCCACCGCCTCGATCTCGATCATTTGCGGCGGCTGCTCCCCCTGCATCGAGCCGATCCCGGCGAACGTCTTCACCCACAAGACGCTGTCGGGCTCGTTTACGGTGAAGAACGCGGCGCTGCAGACGCTCCTGGCCGAAAAAGGGATGGACACGGAGGAAACCTGGAGCTCGATCCTCGAACACGAGGGCTCCGTCCAGCATCTCGAGGGCTTGAGCGACGCGGAAAAGGACGTCTTCAAGACCGCCTTCGAGATCGACCAGCGCTGGGTGATCGAGCTCGCCGCCGACCGCGCGGCGCTCGTCTGTCAGGGGCAGTCGGTGAACGTCTTTCTGCCCGGCGACATCGACAAATGGGACCTTCACATGCTGCACTGGACGGCGTGGGAGAAGGGCGTCAAGTCGCTTTACTACTGCCGCTCGAAATCGGTGCAGCGCGCGGG
>JBHHVZ010000022.1:0-33826 GCA_046756245.1 Parvularculaceae bacterium | reverse complement strand
GCTGGCATTTGATGTCGGTTCCGGGCGTCGGTCCGATCACGGCGCTTTCTTTCGCCGCGACGATCGAAGACCCGCGCAGGTTCCGGCGCAATCGGGATGTCGGCGCCTATCTCGGCCTGACGCCGAGACGCTATCAGTCGGGAGAGCGCGACATTTCGGGCGGCATATCGCGTCAGGGCGACGACATGACCCGGCATTATCTTTACGAGGCGGCGAACTGTCTTCTGACGACGGTGAAGGCCGCCTCGCCGCTCAAAGACTGGGGCAAGGCGCTCGCTGGGCGCGTCGGCGCGAAGAAAGCGCGCACGGCTGTCGCCCGCAAGCTGGCGGTGCTGCTGACCCGCATCTGGAAAGAGGAGGCGCATTTTGCGGCGTGACGCCGACTGACATCTGAGTTGATCCTTTCCCTGACCTGACGGAAGCAAATCCGCTAGGCCGCCGGACCGGCAGGACGAGCGCGACATCGTTGGTTGCAGATGAAATGCTGCGTTTAATACGGTGCGCCGCCCCGTTGGTCCCCAACGCTCATGAGACCCGGATGCTGACGCCGGCGACAAGCCGGACGTCGAAGAGAACCACGGCGAGCAGGGCGAACCCGAAACGGATCGGAAAGAACTTGACGCAGCAGCCTTATGTAGAGAACCAACGTGCGCAATCAAACAGCCATGCAGGCCCGCAATTTTTCCCGGCCGCAAGAAAAAAAATCGCATCCCAAAGGCCTAATTTTATTGCGTGGCGCAATTTGTGGGACGGAATCCGGGGGTGCCGCAAAAAAATATGGAAAATCAATTTGTTATGCGGAAAGCTGGCGGATGGGGAGGGATTCGAACCCCCGGGACGCTTGAAACGCCCAACGGTTTTCAAGACCGCCGCTTTCGACCACTCAGCCACCCATCCGGCGCGCCGCGAATGTATGCGCCTCGCGAAAAATGACAAGCGCAGGGAGTTGCAGGGAGATTGCCCGCCCTCCGCGAGTCGCATAGCGTTCGCGGCGAAGCGGAAGGAGTTGAGCCAGCGTGACCCGCGAGCGCGCCCCCCGTACGATCCGTCTGCTGGCCGCTTTTTGCACCGCCGTCATTCTCGCCGGTTGTGTTGCGCCGCGGCCCCCGGCGACGCCGCAGCCTCATTACAAGGTCGGCCAGCCCTATAAGGTGAACGGACGCTGGTACTATCCGCGCGAGGATCCCGATTATGCGGCGGTCGGCATGGCCTCCTGGTATGGTCGCGAATTTCACGGCCGACGGACCGCCAACGGCGAAATCTTCGACAGGAACCGCCTGTCGGCGGCCCATACGACCCTGCCGCTGCCCTCGCTCGTCGAAGTGAGGAATCTCGAAAACGGCCGGCGCGCCATTATCAGGGTGAACGACCGCGGTCCGTTCGTGAAAAACCGGATCATCGATTTATCGCAGGCGGCGGCGCGCAAGCTGGGGTTTGAGCGGGACGGCGTCGCCCGCGTCAAGGTGCGCTATCTCGGGCGCGCAAAGCTTGCCGCGCGCGCGCCGCGGGGATCGCAAATGGCGCGCGCTTCAGATCTAAGCCCGCTGTTGGTCGGACTCGCTGCGGAAGCGGCCGCCGGCGGCGAGGAGCCTGTCGATTCGATCTCCCGCATCATCGTCGCCAACGTCGCGGAAGAACTGACCGCCGGCGCCAAGACGTTTGCGCTGGCCGAAGCTGAAGCTCAGGCAAGCGGCGAACCGCCGCCCCCTTTTAAGGAAGACGCCAGAGGGCAGACAATCTCGGCGGCGCCGACGGCCGTCAAACCGGGGGCCGGAAACGCCGGCTCGACGTCCGCGGCTGGCGAAGCAGGCGACCGGCCATTGACTGCGGCGTCGCCGTCTCCCGCTGATGCGCCGGCTCCGACTGCCGCCGCCGCTGACCCCCGGCTTTCGGCTCTTTCGACCGATGCCGGCGCGGGTACGCTCTACGCCGTACAGGTCGCAGCATTCGCAAATCTTAACAATCTTGAAGCAACCAAACTGGCGCTGGCCGAACTCGGCGTCTTGCGGATCGCACGGCTGGAGCGCCCGCAAGGCGCCCTCTATAGAGTCCGGCTCGGCCCCTTCAACGACCGCAAATCGGCCGCGGAAGCCTTGGCCGCCGTGCGCGAAGCGGGCTATGGTGACGCGAAAATCATCACGATTACGCCTTAACGGCGTCGTCGATTTGGCGTAGTGACGCTCCGGAATCCGACAGCCGCGCAGGTTGTGAATGGGGCGCGCAGAGGAGTTTTTGTTCGGGTTATGAAACGGCTTTCAGCTTTAATTTTCGCCGCCTTTGTTTTATGCGCGCATGTCGCCGCGCGCGCGGAATCGCCGATCACCACGCTGGCGGAATACGCGTTGCTCATGGATCACAAAACCGGCGCGGTGCTCTTTGAAAAAAACGCCGACACGCCGACCGCGCCCGCCTCGATGAGCAAGTTGATGACGGTCGCGATCGTCTTCGAGCGTCTCAAAGAGGGCTCGTTGAAACTCTCTGACAAGCTTCATGTCAGTGAAAAAGCCTGGCGCAAGGGCGGGTCGAAAATGTGGGTCCGCGTCGACACCGACATTTCGCTCGAGAACCTCTTGCGCGGCGTCATCGTTCAATCAGGCAACGACGCCTGCATCGTCATTGCGGAAAACATTTCCGGCAGCGAAGAAGCTTTCGCCGACCTGATGACCCGAAAAGCGCGCGAATGGGGGATGAATAATTCGACTTTCTCCAACGCAACCGGCTGGCCGGACGACGGCCAGAAAATGAGCATGCGCGATCTCGGCATCCTCGCGCGCAAAATCATCCGCGACTATCCCGAATATTACGCCATATTCGCCGAGCGCGAATTCACCTGGGAAAAAATCCGTCAGGAGAACCGCAATCCGCTGCTTAACCTGTTCGACGGCGCGGACGGCCTGAAAACAGGACATACTGAAGAGTCCGGCTTCGGTCTTGTCGCCTCGGCGCGGCGCAACGGCGAGCGCCGGATCATCGTCGTCAACGGTCTTGGCTCCGAAAAGGAGCGCGCGACGGAAGCGCAGCGGCTAATGCGGATCGCCTTCGACGACTTTACGCAAAAGACGCTCTATATGCCTGGCGACATTGTCGGAGAAGCGTTGGTCTTCAAGGGCAAGGACAAGTCCGTACCGCTTATTACCCATGAGGCCGTCGAACTCATCGTTCACCGCTCGTCCGCCGACACTGTCAATGCGAAAATGGTCTATGAAGGGCCCGTAGGCGCGCCGATCGCGGAAAATCAGCAGATCGGCTTTCTCCGGGTTGAGTTGCCCGGCGGCGACGCGCGTGAATATCCTCTGTTCGCCGGACGCGCGGTCGAAGAACTCGGCATTTTCGGCAAGATTGCGCTTGCGGCGCGCACGCTGCTGGTCAAACCGGAATCCGAGACAGAAGCATCGGCGCAATAGGTGAAACGTCCGTCCCGGAAAAAACTATGCGGGCCCTTCATCACCTTTGAAGGCGGCGACGGAGTCGGCAAGTCGACGCAGATCGACCGGCTTGCAGCGGCATTGCGCGACGCTGGCCATGAAGTCGTTGTGACTCGCGAACCGGGCGGCTCTCCGGGATCGGAATTGATCCGCAACTTGATCGTCAACGGACCGCCTGAACGCTGGTCGCCGCTCGCCGACGCGCTTTTGCTTTATGCGGCGCGCGCCGATCATCTTGAACGGACGATCAAACCCGCGCGCAACCGCGGCGCCGTCGTTATTTCGGATCGCTTCGCAGACTCGACGATGGCCTATCAGGGCGTCGCCGGCGCGCTTGGGCCCGAAACGGCGCGCGCGCTTTACGACCTCGTCGTCGGCGAGAACGGTCCCGACCTGACGATCATTCTCGATGCGCCGCCGAATGAAGGGCTCAAACGCGCCGTTCAGCGCGGCGGCGCGCAGCGCTATGAAGCCAAGGGTGACGAATTTCAGGAGCGCGTCCGCGAAGCGTATCTCGACATCGCCGCCAGGGAGCCCGAACGGTGCGTTGTCATCGACGCGCGCGGTTCGGTCGATGAGGTGGCGGCCAAAGTCGCTGAAACGGTCCGCGCGCGGCTGGGGCTTTTCTAGGCGGACGGGCCGGCGCTTCAAAAACGCGCGCGTAAGTCTTAAGACCGATGGCGATGGAAAACGTTCCCGCACCCGAAGCCCGGTCGACGCTTACCGGCCATGACGAGGCCGAGCGCCTTCTGCGCGCGCGCTTGGACAGAGGCGCGCTTAGCCATGGCTGGATCATCGCCGGGCCCAAAGGGCTCGGCAAAGCGACGCTCGCTTATCGGCTGGCGCGGGCGCTGCTCGATCCCTCGGCCTTGACAGGGGCGGCGGGGCTATCGATCGAGCCGGACTCGCGCGTCTTCCGGCTGGTGGCCGGTCGGGCCCATCCGGACCTGTTCATCGCGCAGCGGGAGTGGGATGAGAAAAAATCGCGCTACGAATCGGAAATATCCGTCGAAAAGATTCGCAACCTGACAAACTTCCTGAATGTCACGGCGTCCTATGGCGGCTGGCGCGTGGCGATCGTCGACGCCGCCGACGACATGAACCGCAACGCCGCCAATGCGCTCCTGAAGGCGCTTGAGGAGCCGCCGGCCGACACCCTGATTATCCTCGTCGCCCATGCGCCGGGACGGCTGTTGGCGACGATCCAGTCGCGCTGTAGAAGGCTCGTGCTGCGTCCGGTCGCCGAAGCCACGATCACCCGCTTTCTGGAAGAAGAGGGCGCGGCCGACGGCGAAGACGCCCGCATGATCGCCGCCGCCGCCCGCGGCCTGCCGGGACGCGCCATCCGTCTCGCCGAACATGACGGCGTCGATGCAGTGGCGTGCGCGGAAAGTTTTTTCATCGCCGCGACCGGCGACGGAGATTTCGCCGGCGTCGCTGCGGCGCTTACCGGCGCCGCCAATGACGCCAAATGGGAGCTTTTCAGTGAAATCGTCCTTGAAAGCTTAAGCGACGCCGCACGCAGCCGGGCGCGAGGCGAGGAGGCGAAAGCGCCGCTCGCCGACGCGTCGGTTGATCGGCTTTTGGACGCATGGGAGAAGCTCACGACCCTTTCCGCGCGCGGCGACGCGCTCAATCTCGACCGCGGACAACTTGTTTTCGCCATGGGGCGCGATTTGCGCGCGTCCCTGCAAGGCCGCGCCGCTTAAGCGCCGTCATGCTCGTCGATAGTCACGTCAATCTCCATTCGGACCGATACGCAGACGACCTCGCCGAAGTCATCAAGCGCGCCCGCGCGGCCGGCGTCGCCGCCATGCTGACGATTTCAGACCGGCTCGAGTCGACCACGGCGATTGCTGCAATCGCCGGCGCCCATGATTTCATCTGGCGTTCGGTCGGAGTGCATCCGCATCATGCGAAAGACTGTCCTGATCTCGCCGCCGCCACACTGATCGAACTCGCCGAAGACGAAGACGTCATCGGAATTGGCGAGTGCGGGCTCGATTATTTTTATGAACATTCCGACCGCGCACTGCAGGCGCCGGTTTTTCGCGCCCATATCGAGGCGGCGCGCAAAACCGGTCTGCCGCTTATCATCCACACGCGCAACGCTGACGCCGACATGCAGGCGACGCTCGAAAGGGAACACCGGCAAGGCGGCGCATTCACGCCGCTCCTGCACTGCTATACGGGCGGCCCGGCGCTTGCGAAAGCCGCGCTCGGGATGGGCGGTTACGTGTCGATTTCCGGCGTCCTTACGTTCAAGAACGCGCATGACATACGCGCACTCGCAGAAGCGACGCCGCTCGAGCGAATTATTCTCGAAACCGACTGTCCGTATCTGGCGCCGGTCCCGATGCGCGGCCGGCGCAACGAGCCGGCGTTTCTCGTTCATGTCGCCGACAAACTTGCGGAAATCAAAGGCGTCGATCGCGCCGCCATCGAAAATGCGACCGCGGACAATTTCTTTCGCTTATTCAAGCGCGCCAAACGGCTGGCGGCGTCATGAGCGGGAAGGGGAACCGCCTGCGCGTGACGGTCCTCGGCTGCGGGTCGTCGGGCGGCGTTCCGCGGCCGGGCGGACCCGACGGCGCCGGCGTCTGGGGCGCATGCGATCCCAACGAGCCGAAAAACCGGCGCACGCGCTGTTCGATCCTTGTCCGGCGCGCGCATCCTGAGCGCGGTTTCAGACCCGACGCAGCGACGACGGTTCTGGTGGACACGTCGCCGGACATGCGCGCGCAATTGCTGGCGGCGCGCTGTGCGCGCATCGACGCCGTTCTCTATACGCATGATCACGCCGACCAGACCAACGGCGTTGACGATCTGCGCATATTCGCGCTGGCGATGGGGCGGCGCATTCCGGTCTATATCGACGCAGAGACGGCCGGGGCGCTCACGCGACGGTTCGATTATTGTTTCACACAGAAGCCCGGCAGCCATTACCGGCCAATCCTCGAACGCATCGACATGCCCGCGCCGGGCGCGGACTTCGCCGTTGAAGGGCCCGGCGGACTGGTTCCGGTCCGGTCTTTCCTACAGTTCCATGGCGGGGTGAATTCACTCGGTTTTCGTTTCGGCGATGTTGCCTATTCAAGCGACGTTATCGGATTGCCGGAGAAAAGCTTCGAGGCGCTTAAAGGCGTCAAGGTCTGGATTGTCGACGCGTTGCAAATGAAACCGCATGTGACGCACGCCCATCTCGATTTGGCGCTGGAATGGATTGCGCGCCTCAAACCCGAGCGCGCCATTCTTACCAATCTGCATGTGCATATGGATTATCAGACGCTTGTGCGTGACCTGCCGGCCGGCGTCGAACCGGCCTATGACGGGATGACGATCGACGCGCCGCTTTAGCGGGGCGCAGATGCACAGCGCCGAAATATCTTGTTGCGCAACGGATTAAGGAAGGTTCCAGAGATAGTCCGGCAGCAGAGGACGCCGCGACCGCGGCGCATTTTAAATTTGCGACAATATAAATTGTGCGACAATAAACCAACAGAGCCCGCGCGCCCTTTCGCGGTATTTCCGGCGATCACAGCCCGTAAGCGGGTTGCCACAAGCTCCGGAGCCATGAATTCTTTGCGCCGGCGTTTACGCTGCAACCTCGAAGGAGAAATTCATGCGCGCGATCATTCTCGCTGTAACGCTGGCCGCGGGCGCCGCTTTCGCCGCCGATGAAAAAGCTGCGGACGACGTCTTCAAGAACACCGACGTTTTCGAGCTCGAAATCGCCGCTGATCCGCAAATTTCGCCGGACGGCCAGGCCGTGGTCTATGTCCGCCGCTCGATGAACGTGATGACTGACCGCGCGCGGTCGAATATCTGGTTCCTGTCGACCGAAAGGAAAAATCATCGCCCGCTGCTCTCGGGCGCGGCGAATTATTCAAATCCGCGCTGGTCGCCGTCGGGCGACCGTCTCGCCTATGTGTCAGCCGTTGAAGGCGGCAAGCCGGAGCTCTTCGTGCGCTGGATGGATACAGGCCAGACCGCCCTCCTCACCAACCTCGCCGAAACGCCGCAGTCGATCGCCTGGTCGCCGGACGGCGAGCAGATCGCGTTTGCGATGTTTGTTGAAAGTTCGGCCGAACCGCTCGCCAAGGCGCCGCCGAAACCGGAAGGCGCCGAATGGGCCCCGCCCATCAAGATTATCGACGACGTCGTCTATCGCGCCGACGGCCAAGGCTATCTGAAGCCAGGACATACGCACATTTTCGTCGTTCCGGCCGACGGCGGCACGCCGCGCCGCCTCACCGACGGCGATTTCGATCATGGCGGGCCGTTGAGCTGGACGGCCGACGGTTCGGCCATCGTCTTTTCGGCCAACCGCAATGACGATTGGGAATATGATCCGATTGAAAGCGACATCTGGTCGGTCAATATCGATTCCGGCGCTCTCAACCGCCTCACCACGCGCAAGGGGCCCGATCAAAGCCCCCTCGTCTCGCCCGACGGCGCGCGCATCGCCTATCTCGGATTCGACGACAAGAAGATGGGTTATCATACGACGCGGCTTTATGTGATGAATACAAATGGTTCGGGAAAACGCGTCGTGACCGGAAGATTTGATCGTTCCATCAACGCAATCGCATGGGCAGGCGGTTCGGATGCGCTCTACGCCCAATATGACGATCACGGACGAACATATCTTGCTCGCGTGACTCTTGGCGGCGACGTGACCCCGCTGGTGCGCGACATTGGCAGCGTCGGCGTCGGCAGGCCCTATACGAGCGGATCGTTTACAGCCGCCGGGAACGGCGCCTTCGCCTATACCAGCGACCGGGCGGGCCGCCCGGCGGATGTGGCCTATTCGACCGCCGCCGGCAGGCCTGTGCGCCTCACCCGTCTCAATGAAGATCTCCTGGGCGCGCGAACGCTCGGCGAAGTCGAGCGCAAGGCCTGGAAATCCTCAGCAGACGGACGCGAAATCGAAGGCTGGGTCGTCAAACCCCCGCATTTCGATCCGAACAAAAAATATCCGCTGATCCTCGAAATTCACGGCGGACCGTTCGCCGCCTACGGACCGCATTTCTCGGCTGAAGCGCAACTCTACGCCGCCGCCGGTTATGTGGTGCTTTATGCGAACCCCCGCGGCTCGACGAGCTATGGCGACGAATTCGCCAATTTGATCCATCATAACTATCCGGGCGAGGACTATGACGACCTCATGTCTGGCGTCGACATGATGCTGGGTGAACCTTACATCGACGGCGATAATCTTTTCGTCACCGGCGGCTCCGGCGGCGGCGTGCTCACCGCCTGGATCGTCGGCAAGACCGACCGCTTTCGCGCCGCCGTCGTCGCCAAGCCTGTCATCAACTGGACGAGTTTCGCGCTCACCGCGGATTTCACGCCGTTCTTCCATCTCTACTGGTTCGCCAAGCCGCCCTGGGAGGACATAAACGCATATTGGAAGCGCTCTCCCCTCTCGCTCGCCGGCAACGTCAAAACGCCGACCATGGTGATGACGGGCGAGGCCGATTTCCGCACGCCGAGCTCTGAAGCCGAGCAGTTCTATCAGGCGCTGAAACTCAGAAAGGTGGATGCGGCGCTCGCGCGGGTGCCGGAAGCGCCGCATTTCATCGCCGGCCGGCCGTCGCATCTCATCGCCAAAGTCGACAACATCCTCGCCTGGTTCGAGCGCTACCGGACGGACAAGAAGACGGACGATTAATTCCGTCCCGGGCGGTAATCGACAGTCGCCTCAGCAAGAAGAGCGTCGAGCTCCATCGGCGGCGATTTCCATTCCTCGGCCGCGAATAGCTGCGCCTGGTCGGCGTAATGAGGCGAGGCTTCGTCGAGCGTCGCTGCGCCGAACTGGTGGATGGTGCGTATCTCGACGGCGCCGTTGTCGTCCCAGTCTGCATAAAGAATATAAGAATCCCCGGCGGTTGCAGTCAGCGCGCCTTTTGCAGGATCGCCCTCGTCATAAATCGCACGCAGCGTATCCGGCCCGCCGTCGACCGACGTGTCCACATCGCCGCGCTTAAGCCGGCTCACCTCGCCCCAGGCGGGATTGATGCGGCCGAAGCCTTTTTCGAGCTCGTCGACGGTTTTTCTGAGCGCCGTCAACGGATCCGGATCGGAGGCGTCCCGCCCGTTCAACAAATAGCCGAGCGCCTTCTGGCCGGTCAGAATAGCGAGCGCGGCGGCGTGATTGTAGGAAGCGGTCGAACCGTTCCAGTTTTTTAAAAGCACCCGCGCGTCATCGAGCGCCGGCTCGTCGGCTTCTTTAATGAGCGGGTCGAGCGCTCTGATGAGCGTCATCAGACGCGAATTCGCTGCATAGCGGTCATCCATCTTGTAGGCGATGAACTCCTCTTCGGTAATGACGCCGTCGCCGCCGTAAAGCGCCTGGGCGCGCAGGATTCGGTTGGTGACGCGCTCATCGACGCCGTAATGAGGCGGAAAATCCGCTGGGTTCGGATTGTCGTCCGGGCCCGACGTCAGGAACGGCGTGTTGTTGGAGCTCAGCACATAACCGGACGCGGGGTCGACGACTTTCGGGACAGTCTCGAACGAGCGAACCCCTTTCCACAACAGGTTCGGGTCATCGCCCGGCTGCGGCTGCGACCAGTCGACAGTGTTCGAACGCACGGGCGAGGCCATGTTGTGGAAGTAGGCAATGCGCCCTTCCCCATCGGCGTAGACTGCGTTGAAACTTGGAATCGCCAGCATCGCCATCGCCGCGCGCCATTCCCCAAACGATGCTGCGCGGTTCATCCGATACCATTGTTCGACGGCGCGCACGTCACCCGCCCCGGCGTATGAGACGGCGTAGACGCCGGTTTTCGTTACAAACGCCGGTCCGTGCACGGAGCGCAAGACCCGCCGTTTCACCGGCAGGCTGAACGGACCGATGAGCTTCACACGAAGCGTAATCGTTTTGACCTCGAACTCACGCCAGTCTCCGTCGAAGCGATAGCGGACCGGCTTTTTCGGGTCGTCGACTTCGAGCGTGAAAATATCGACGAGGTCGGGCTTGTTGACGGTGAACGACCAGCCGAGCCGGGGACCTGCGCCGAGCAGAACAAGCGGCGCGCCGGGAAACAGACCGCCGATCATGTCCCAGCCTTCCTCCGACTTCACGCGCGCCTCGTACCAGGCGACCGGGCCGGTGAAAGGCTGGTGCGAATTCGCCATCAACCTTGTGTGGCCGTCGGCCGAGCGGGACGGCGCGACCGCCATGGCGTTCGACCCGAATTCGGCTTCCGGGCGCAGACGTAAAAACGCTTCGCGCGCCGTTCCGATCATTGTTTCGGTTGAAGCGCCGTTTTCGAAGAGGTCAGTGAGAGTCTCCTCAAGACCGTAAAAAAACGGCGTGCGAGCGACGAAACCGGCGACGATATCCTGCGGCGTTACAGGCGCGGCGCCCGGCGAGCATCGCCCTTGCTTTTCGGCGCACCAGAGATTGAGCCCTGCCGCATAGCCTTCAAGCAGCGCTTTCGTCTCCCCCGACAGGTCGGAATCGTATTTTGCGGCGACGGCCTCGCGAACGCCGAGCGCTTCGGTGAGATAGTCGATGACGGCGCCGTTCTTCCCAGTCTTCAGCCCGAGGCGGCCGCGCGAAAACGCCAGCACCTCCTCGAACGTCGCCCAGTCGTCTTCGGCGTGCGCATAGGCGAGGCCGAAGGCCACATCGGCGTCGCGTGCGCCATAAATATGAGGAACCCCGAAGCCGTCGCGGATGGCGCGCGCGTCGTATCGCGCCGCCGCCGCCCGCGCCGCATCGGCGTCGAAATCCGCCGGCGCGGGCGTCCGCAAGTAGAACCCAGCCGCAAGGAACAGAATGACCACAAGACCGGCGGCGGCGCCAAGCGCGATGCGTTTCATAAAACCGTCCTCGTTTTTCGGAAAACTTACCCCGTCCGCCGCTTCAGGCCAGCCTTTTGCGCAGCCTTGCGGCGCGGCCATTGCCTCGCCGCCCCGCATGGGCGATAGACTGTCGACCGCCATATGACCGGAGAAAGCCGATGTCCCGCCCCGCCGCCGCCCTCGTTTTCTTCCTCGCCGCCGCCGGCGCCGCCGGCGCACAGGAAGGACCGACGCTCCCGCAATCCGATTCCTATTACGCCGCCGGGCAGGAAACGCTCGCCCGGCGCAAGGCCGTAAAACCCAACAAGCGGCGCGCGAAGAATGTCATCCTCTTCGTCGCCGACGGCATGGATCCGACGACGGTCGCCGCAGCGCGCATTTTCGACGGTCAGACCCGCGGCGAGGACGGAGAGGAAAACCTCCTCTCCTTCGAGCGCTTTCCCTATATCGCCATGTCGAAGACCTACACCACCAACGCCCAGACGCCGGATTCGGCCGGCACCATGTCGGCGATGGTGACGGGGATCAAAACCAAGTCCGGCGTGTTGTCGGTGTCGGACGCGGCGGCGAAAGGCGACTGCGCATCCGGGCTCGGCGCGATCGTGCCGACGCTGGGCGAATTGTCGGAAATGGCAGGCCTGGCGACCGGCATCGTCTCCACCGCTCGCATCACTCACGCGACGCCGGGCGCGGTCTATGCTCATTCCGCCGAGCGCGGATGGGAATCCGACGCGGACCTTCCCGCCGAGGCGGCGGAAACAGGTTGTCGGGACATCGCCCGCCAGTTTATCGAATTTCCCTATGGCGACGGCCTTGAAGTGGCGATGGGCGGGGGCCGCTCGAATTTTCTCCCGGCTGAAGCGGCGGACCCGGAACGCCCCGATGCGACAGGCCGGCGGCTCGACGGGCGCAATTTGGCGCTCGAGTGGACGGCGAAGTCGAACGCCCACGTCTATGTCTGGAACCAGCAGGGTTTTGACGCGGTCGACCCGGCTGCTGATCCACGCCTCCTCGGTCTCTTCAACGGCACGCACATGCAGTACGAACTGCAGCGCCACCGCGACCCCGGCGGCGAGCCGTCGCTCGCCGAGATGACCAAAAAGGCGATCGAGATTCTCTCCCGCGACAAGGACGGCTATTTCCTGATGGTCGAAGGCGGCCGCGTCGACCACGCCCATCACGCCGGCAACGCCGCGCACGCCCTCAAGGACGTGCAAGCTTATTCGGAAGCGGTCGCGACGGCGCGCGCCATGACCCGCGAGAAGGACACGCTCATCATCGTCACCGCCGACCACGGCCACACCCTCGCCTTCCAGGGTTATCCCGCCAAGGGAAGCGACATTCTCGGCCTGGCCACCACGGTGGCGGGCGGCAAGGACAGCCTGGCGACGGCGTACGACGGCAAACCCTATACGACGCTTGTTTACGCCAACGGACCGGGCTCGGTGTTTATCGATGACAATGAGGACGGCCGCCCGACCCCGAGCGCCGAAGAAGTCGCCGATCCGACCTATCGCCAGCAGGCGCTGATCCCCGCCGAGTCTGAATCCCATGGCGGCCAGGACGTGACGATTTACGCCTCGGGCCCGCGCGCCTATCTCTTCGGCGGGGTCGTCGAGCAGAACTACATTTTTCACGTGATCGATGACGCCCTGAAACTGTCGAAGCGCGCCGGCGTCCAATAGGCTTGGCGCTTGACAGGCAAGCCGCGGCCTGTATGGTCCGCCGCTCGAAACGCCCCCGGCGCGCGTAAGGAGCATTCGTCATGGCGAAGCCGACGACCATCAAGATCCGGCTGAATTCAACGGCCAACACGGGATTCTTCTATGTGACGAAGAAGAACACCCGCACGATGACGGATAAGCTTGTGCTGAAGAAATACGATCCGATCGCGCGCAAGCATGTGGAATTCAAGGAAGGCAAGATCAAATAGCACAGCAATTTCACGCCATCTGAACGACCAAGCCGCCCGGTCCGGGCGGCTTTTTTAATGGCCGGAAATGTGCAGCGTTCGGGTTCTTCAGGCGGCGCTCATGATCACCCGGTTGCGCCCGCCGGTCTTGGCTTCGTAGAGCGCCTCGTCGGCGCGCTTGATCAGCTTTTGCGCGTTTTCGTCTTCGGTTCCGTCCTCGGTCGAGGCGACGCCGATGCTCACGGTGAATTCGACCACATCGCGCCCGCCGTTCAGCACAATCTTGTCCGTGGCGATTTCCTGGCGCAGCCGCTCGGCGACGATATTGGCGAAATTCTTGTCGGTGTCGGGCATGGCGATCAGAAATTCCTCGCCGCCGTAACGACAGGCGAGATCAATACCGCGCACCGACATGCTGATGCGGTCGGCGAATTCATGCAAAACCTTGTCGCCCGCGTCATGGCCGTAGGTGTCATTGATCGCCTTGAAATGATCGATGTCGAGAATCATCACCGACATCGGCCGGCCTGTCCAATGCGCCCTGTCGAGCATCGCCGACAGGTGACTGGCGAGATAGCGCCGGTTGTACAAGCCGGTGAGCTGATCTGTAACGGCCATTTCGAGACTGGCCTGGAACGACGTCCGCAGTTGATCGATATAGCGCTTGCGTCTGATCTGAGTGGAAATGCGCGCCGTCAGCTCGTTCTTGTCCACCGGCCGGGTGAGGTAATCGTTGACGCCGATATCGAGCGCGCGCACGAGCTTGCGCGTATCGCCCTGACGCACGATGGCGAGAACCGGCGTCAGCCGGGTTTCCTCAAACGAACGGATGGACGAGCAAAGCCGCAATGCGTCCAACGACTCGATGGACATGTTGACGATAATCAGGTCGAAGTCTCCCGAACGCACCCGGCTTAGCGCCACCTCCGGATCAGTCTCTGAAGAGATCGCGTAGCCGCCGGTCAAATTCGACTTCAGCCGTTCGATCTGCTCGTCCTGATCGTCAATGATGAAAATGCGCTTGGGAACGCCCGTGTCGTCTTCATAGTCGATCTGTTTGATGACCCCGAGCCCTTCTCCGGTGGTATAGCGCATCCGCAGCTCGTCGGTCATCATCTTGAGACGCGTGAGGCTGCGCACCCTTGCAAAAAGAGCGACGTCTTCAACCGGCTTCGTAAGAAAATCATCCGCGCCGGCTTCGAGACCGGCGATTCGGTCGGCCTGCTGATCGAGCGCCGTAACCATGACGACCGGAATGTGCGCCGTTTCCGGAGTGGATTTGAGAATGCGGCAGGCTTCGAACCCGTCCATGCCGGGCATCATTACGTCGAGCAGAATAATGTCGGGATGATCCGCCTTGGCGCGTTCGATGGCTTCCTTTCCGGAATAAGCGCTTAAAACGTCGAAATACTCCGCCCGAAGCTTTGCTTCGAGAAGTTTAACGTTGGGTTCGAGGTCGTCGACGACAAGGACTCGCGCCGTCATGTCTCCCCTCTTTCAACAGGGTTAACAGCCAGTAAGAAATAAACTAGCTCAAATACCTTTTTACTTTGTCAAGAAATGAGGCGACCGAAATAGGTTTTGCTAAATAATCCTCGCACCCCCCGGCGCGGATGCGCTCTTCGTCGCCTTTCATGGCGAACGCGGTGACCGCGATGACCGGTATGTCGGCCAGTTTATCGTCTTCCTTAATCCAGCGGGTGACCTCCAGACCGGAGACTTCCGGCAGTTGGATGTCCATCAGCACGAGATCGGGATGGTGTTCATGCGCAAGCGCCAGCGCCTCGCGCCCGTTGCGCGCCTGCAGGGTGTTATAGCCATGCGCTTCGAGCAGATCATGAAACAGTTTCATGTTCAGCTCATTGTCCTCGACGATGAGAACGGTTTTCGGAAGCGCCGACAGGTCCAGCTTCTCCATTGCCGCCATGATACGCCTTAACGCCTTAACGCCGCTCGCGCGCCGATTCGCCGGCCCGGATCGTTCTTATCGCTCCAAAGGTATTAATTGATTGTTTATTGTGTTTTCGGCGCCCCCTGGCGGCGGCGTCGGATTGGCGGATAAGTGTCTGAAAGCCTGCAACAATCAGGATTTTGCCGCGACTGCCTCGCTGATGCGCCGGCGGGCGCGAACCGGTGCGCGGCCTGCTCGGGTCGGCGAATCATCGCCCATCCCGAGCTCTTCGACCTCGCCATCGCCCATCTCGACTGCGACGCCTTCTACGCCGCCATCGAAAAACGCGACAACCCCGAACTCGCCGACAAGCCGGTCATCGTCGGCGGCGGCAAACGCGGCGTCGTCGCCACCGCGTGCTATGTGGCGCGCACCTATGGAATCCGCTCGGCCATGCCCATGTATCGCGCGCTCAAGGCCTGCCCCGACGCCGTCGTGATCAGGCCCGACATAGCCAAATATGCCGCCGTCGGCCGCGAAGCGCGCCGCCTGATGCAGACCCTCACCCCGCTCGTGGAGCCGCTGTCGATCGATGAGGCCTTCATGGATCTCTCGGGTACAGTCCGCATCCACGGCGCGCCGCCGGCGGTGATGCTTGCAAAACTCCAGAAGCGGTTCGAAGCCGAGCTCGGCGTCACCGCCTCTGTCGGCCTGAGTCATAACAAGTTCCTGGCGAAAATCGCCTCCGACCTCGACAAGCCGCGCGGCTTTTCGGTGATCGGACGCGCTGAGACTATATCCTTCCTCGCCGCGCAACCGATCTCGCTGATCTGGGGCGTCGGCGCGGCGACGGCGGCGCGTCTCGAACAAGACGGGCTGAAAACGATTGGCCAGTTGCAGGCGATGGAAGAAAGCGTCCTCGCCCGACGCTATGGCGAGATCGGATTGCGGCTGGCGCGCCTGTCGCGCGGGATCGACGCCCGCACCGTCACGCCGGAAAGGGAGACCAAGAGCGTCTCGGCGGAAATCACGTTCGACGAAGACGTCTCGGATGCGCGCTGGCTTGAAGACAGGTTGTGGGCGCTGTGCGAAAAAGTCTCGACGCGGATGAAAGAAAAATCCTTCGCCGGCAGGGTCGTCACGCTGAAGCTCAAGACTGCGGATTTTAGAACGCTGACCCGCCGGCGCACGCTCGAACACGCCAGCAACCTCGCCCGCACCGCCTATGCGGCGGCCTGCGCCATGCTGGCGGAGACGACGCAGGGCCGCGCCTTCAGGCTGATTGGAGTCGGCTATTCCGGCCTCGAACCGGCCGGCGACGCGCAGCAGTCAGAACTCTTTAAAAATGAGGAAGCGCGCTTTGCAGCGCAGGAGCGCGTGATAGACCGTATCCGATCGAAATACGGCGCCGAAGCAATCGGCGCGGCGCGTGCTCTGCGCCGCGCAGACAAGCCGTCGTCCAAGCAGTAAGAGGAGCATGCCCCATGAGCGACATTACCGCCCGTCTCGCCGAACTCGGCGTTGAGCTTCCCGAACCGGTCGCGCCGGTCGCCAATTACGTTCCCTTCGTCGTCAGCGGAAATCTTGTTTTCATTTCCGGCCAGGTCTCCATCGGCCCGGACGGTCTCATTACCGGAAAGCTCGGCGACGACCTTTCGCTCGATGACGGCGTCGCAGCGGCGCGCGCCTGCGGAATTAATCTTCTCGCCCAGTTGAAGGCCGCCTGTGACGGCGATCTCTCTCGCGTCAAGCGCTGCGTCAAGCTTGGCGGTTTCGTCAACGGCGCGTCCGATTTCACAGACCAGGCGAAAGTCGTCAACGGCGCCTCGGATTTGATGGTCGCCGTCTTCGGCGACGCCGGCCATCACGCCCGCGCCGCCGTCGGCGCGCCGAGCCTGCCGCTCGGCGCAGCGGTCGAGATCGACGCTGTTTTTGAGATCGCCTGATGGCGGACGGCGGCGACATGCTGACGGCGAGGACCGTCTCCTCAATCGCGGCGATCGGGCGCGATACCTGGGAGCGTTTCGCCAATCCGGGCTCGCGCCCGTTCAATCCATTCGTCTCTTATGACTTTCTGCATGCGCTTGAAGAAAGCGGCTCGGTCGCGCCTGAGGCCGGCTGGGCGCCGATGCATCTCGTGCTGGAGGAAAACGGCGCCGTCGCCGGCCTCGCGCCGCTTTACGTCAAGGGCCACAGCCAGGGCGAATATGTGTTCGACCATCACTGGGCGGACGCCTATGAGCGCGCCGGCGGGCGCTATTATCCGAAGCTTGTGGTCGCGGCTCCGTTCACGCCGGCGCCCGGCCCGCGTTTGCTTACGGCGAACGCGGCCATGCAGGCGAATATGGGCGCAGCGCTGCGCGCAGTTTGCGAACGACTAGGGTGTTCGTCCGTACACGTAAACTTTATTTTGAAACCGGAGCAGGACGCTCTCATCAAGGCGGGCTTTCTTCTCCGCACCGGCCAGCAATATCACTGGTTCAATCGCGGCTATGGAAGCTTCGACGATTTTCTCGCCGCGCTCTCTTCGCGCAAACGCAAGGCGATCCGGCGCGAACGGCGCGAAGCCGTCGCCGACGAAATCGCCATTCGTCAGCTCTCCGGCGCTGACATTGAGGAGCGCCATTGGGATGCGTTCTGGACCTTCTATCAGGACACCGGCGCGCGCAAATGGGGCCAACCCTATTTGACAAGGGAGTTCTTCAGACTGATCGGCGAGTGCACGGCGGACCGGATTCTGCTGGTTCTGGCGGAACGTGAAGGACGGCCGATCGCCGGCGCGCTCAATGTTATCGGCGGCGACGCGCTTTACGGACGTTATTGGGGTTGCATCGAAGACGTCCCCTTCCTGCATTTCGAATGCTGTTATTATCAGGCGATCGACTACGCGATTACAGCCGGGCTTGCGCGCGTCGAGGCCGGCGCGCAAGGCGAGCATAAGATCGCGCGCGGCTATGAGCCGGTGGCGACCCATTCGGCTCACTGGATCGCCGACCCCTCTTTCCGTCACGCGATCATGCGCTATCTTGAAGCCGAGCGCGACCATACGGGACGCGAGATCGAGGCGTTGAAGTCATTCGCGCCCTTCAGGAGGGACGACAATCAAGCCGAATGAAAGTTATTAAGCGCACGCACAATCTTCAGGAAGCCAAGATCATCGTCGGCTTTCTGCGCGCCCACGACGTCGAGGCGGAGCTGCTCGACGGCGCTATCAGTTCTATCCTGCCAGTCGCTATGGGCGTGCGCATCGCCGTGCCCGACGAGCAGGAAGCCGAAGCCGTAACGCTTCTGAACAACGCTCGCACAGGCGCCTCCGAAATGGCCTCGGCCGACGAATCTTTCAGTGAATTCGGAGAAGACGATGACTCTTAAAACAGCCTACGACCCGGAGAACATTTTCGCCAAGATCATTCGCGGCGACATGTCCTGCACCAAAGTTTACGAAGACGGCGATATCCTCGCCTTCATGGACATCTTCCCGCAAAGCGAGGGCCATACGCTGGTCGTTCCAAAGAAAGCCAAAGCTGCGAATTTTTTCGACATCGACCCCGAAGCCCTCCAAACGCTTATCGTCGGCGTACAGAAAGTCGCCGAAGCCGTTAAAAAGGCGCTTGATCCTGACGGGCTTCGAATCATCCAGTTCAATGGAGCCGAAGCCGGCCAATCGGTTTTTCACATACATTTTCACATCGTTCCCGTTTACGCCGGGCGGCCGCTGAAGCCGCATGGCGGCGAACCCGTCGATAATGCGCGCCTCGCCGAACTCGCCTCAAAAATCTCGGCTGAGTTCTAAAAGCTCACGCATCAGTGACTTTGGTCGCGCGCGTGTGTTTTGCGCGTGATGCCCGTGCGCGCCTATGTTCGTCATGGCCAGCACGGAAATGACAACGCTTTGAACGACTGAAGCGCATTGCTGAGCATATTGAAAGCGCGCCCGCGCCCCTCCCTCCCCCAAACCGGGCGTGCGCTAGAAGAAGGCCGCCGCGATGTCCCCCACGCGGCGGCCTTTTTGTTTCTTACGGCGTCGTGAAGCGGCTTGATTGGCGTGGTGGAACGGTTTCGTTGAATACTCGACATGCGTTGAATGTCGGATTGTCCGGCGATGAAAGGCGAGGGGCGCGCGCGTTTATGTCTTTACCTGCGTTGATCAGAACTGCTCTTTCCGCCTTGTTCCTGGCCGCCGCACTGGGGGCTGGCGCATCGGCGCAGATCGACCGGGCGCAAGCCTGGAGTCATGAATGGCCGCAAACTGACTTTTCCAGACACGCCGTCCCGTTGCGCGAAATCGAAAGCAACGTGCCCAAGGATGCGATTCGTTCGATCGACAATCCCGAATTTACGCCGGTCTCCAATGTTATTCTCGAAGGCGTCGACGAGCTGCGTTTCGCCGCCGCCCCCCGTGGCGCCGGTCGGCGTCTTTCCGAGCGGACCCTCAGCCTCAGCCCGCGCGATCCGGTCATCAGCCTTAAGATCAACGGCGACGCGCGCGCCTATCCCTTGCGCATTTTGATGTACCACGAGATCGTCAACGACGTGGTCGGCGGCAGGCCCGTAGTCGTCACATTCTGCCCGCTATGCAACGCGGCCATCGTATTCGACCGGCAGCTCGACGGCCGGGCGGTCGAATTCGGAACCACTGGAAAGCTCAGGAATTCCGATCTCGTCATGTATGACCGTGCGAGCGAGAGCTGGTGGCAGCAGTTCACCGGCCGCGCCATTGTCGGCGCGCATACGGGCCGCAAGCTCGAACGCCTGGCAGCGCGGCTCGATTCATTCGACAACTTCGCTGCGCGCCATCCTGACGGACGCGTGCTCATTCCGAGCGATCCGACAGCCGCGCCCTATGGAAAAAACCCCTATCTCAATTACGACCGCGCGCGCCGGCCGTTTCTTTATCGCGGCGACTTGCCGGAGGGGATCCGACCGTTGGCCCGCGTCGTCGCGGTCGGCGACGTCGCCTACAGCCTGAAGCGCGTGCGCGAAAAAGGCGTCATCGAGGAAAATGGCGTACGCATTGCGTGGAGCGCGGGACAGGCTTCGGCCCTCGACCGCGCCGCCATCGCCGAAAGCCGCGACGTCGGCACTGTCGTCGTGCAGGAAAAAACGCCCGAGGGCGGCTGGCGCGATATTCCTTACGACGTAACGTTCGCATTCGCCTTTCACGCCTTCAATCCGGACGGCGAATGGCGGCTTTAAGGAAAAGCAGGCACGCCGGCGATACAGGTCAATGTGATCTGCAATAATCATTTCGTATGCGGATTATTCCTCCGCCCAAAAAACGGAATTAACCTTTTGTTAACCAATTCGAATCACGTTGGGCGCCTGCCAAATCGACCCTGGGGCCGGCGATGTCGAGGCTTGACCTGACGACGCATCAACTGTTTTTGAAGCTTGGCCAAACGGCCCGCTCGCGTTCGACGCGCGCGGACGCGCTTTTTCGCCGGCTGCGCCGCGCTGAGCAGGAAAAGCTTTCTCAGGCGCTCACAGCGGCGCCCAAACGCGTTGACGCCGACACCGTCCACGGCAAGACAAAGGCGGCTAAAATCAGCGAATAGCCGCCGGCGATTTTTTTTCGCAAACAAAAAGCGCCCCGAACCGGGGCGCTTTTGTTCTTGAGGTCGAACCGCGACTAGCGTTTCGAGAACTGGAACGAACGGCGGGCCTTCCGCCGGCCGTATTTCTTGCGTTCCACCACGCGGCTGTCGCGGGTGAGAAAACCGCCTTTTTTCAGGATCGCCCTGAGCTCGGGCTCGTAATAGGTGAGCGCCTTGGCGATGCCGTGGCGCACCGCGCCGGCCTGGCCCGACGGCCCTGAGCCCGACACCGTGCAGATGACGTCGTACTGGTCATTGCGTTCGGCTGCAGCGAGCGGCTGTTTGATGATCATCTGCAGCACCGGCCGGCCGAAATATTCCGTATGATCCTTGCGGTTGACGGTGATGCGCCCGGCGCCCGGTTTGATCCAAACCCGCGCGATCGCGGTCTTGCGCTTGCCGGTCGCATAGGCGCGCCCTTCGGCGTCGATTTTCGGTTCGGGAAGCGGCGCCTCTTCCGGCGTTTCGGCTTCGATGACGCCGGCCTCTTCGGCGACGTCTTTGAGGTCTTCAAGCGTGGTCGCGCTCATGGGTCAGGCGCCCCTCTTGTTCTTGCGGTTCATCGCGGCGACGTCGAGCGTTTCAGGCTTCTGCGCCTCGTGCGGATGCTCGCCGCCGGCATAGACGCGCAAATTCGTCATCTGCCTGCGCGCAAGCGGCGACTCTTTCGGCATCATCCGTTCGACCGCCTTGGTCAGCACGCGCTCGGGAAATTTGCCAGTCAGGATTTTACCCATCGAGCGTTCCTTGACGCCGCCGGGGTAACCGGTGTGCCAGTAGAATTTCTTGTTCTTAAGCTTGGCGCCGGTAAAGACGACCTTGTCGGCGTTGACGACGACCACATGGTCGCCGCAGTCCACATGCGGGGTGTAGTCGGGCCGGTGCTTGCCGCGCAGGCGGGTCGCAATCACCGACGCCAGGCGACCGACGACGAGGCCCTCGCCGTCGATCAGCACCCATTTCTTCTCCACCTCGGCAGGCTTGGCGGAATAGGTTTTCATCGTTTCGTCCCGAAATGTCTCGTGATACGGGCGCGGAGCGCGGCATGCGGCCCCGCAGGAGCCGCGCCGATACCCCAACGCCCGATGCGCGTCAACTGGTTTCGAGAAATTCTTTTAAAACAAGCCGATATTTATGGGGTAGTATAATACCACATACCACGTGCTCGGGACTGCGCTTGACGTCAGCGAACGGCGGCCACACAAGACTAGCGGTTTTTCAAGCCCCCGCCGTCCAGGAGTATCTCATGCGCGCCGTCCTCCTCCTACTCGCCGCCAGCGCCGCCCTTCTCGCTGTCGCCGCGTGTGGCGGGAGCGATGTGGACACGCCCGTTCCGACCCCCGAAGAGGCGTTCGAGCCGGCCGAGGTCGCCGCCACCGACGAACTTGCAGCGCTGCCGGCGCCGGCGGCGGGGCTTGCGTTCTGGAGCCATCCGACGCTGCCGTTCAACAGCCTTGTCGTCGCGGCGACCAGCAAGGGCGTCATCGCCTACAATATCGAGGACGGCGCCGAGGTCGCCCGCATCGACGGACTCGACGCCGGCGGAATCGCCATCACCTATCAGGGACGCGGCGCGACCGCGCAGGCAATAGCGGCGATTTACGATCGCGGCGCCGAACGGTTTCTATTCCGCGCCATTGGCAATGTCGACCGCGCCTTTGGCCCGGCCTTTGATCCGTTCGCTGCAAACGACCCGGTCAACGGTTTTTGTTTCGGCCACGCCCGCAATGAGGAAGCGCTGACGCTTTATGTTCTCGGCGGCCGTTCGCTGACGACATTCGTTCTTTCCGAAGATGGCGCCGTCGAAAAGACCGGCCGATATAGGGCGCCCAAAAGCGCGGCCGCCTGCGTGGTGGACGATGTCGATGGCGCGGTGTTCGTCGTAACGAAGGACGGCGCGATCTATCGCTTTTCAAACGGACGCGGATTCGAGCAGCGCTTCGCCGCCGCGCGCGCGGAAAACGCGGTCTCAATCAACCTCGCGCTGAACGGCCTCGTGGTCGGCGGGCCGACCGATCAGTGCTGCGGCCAGGTGGCGGTGCTCGACGCCGCCAACGGCGCGGTGCATCTGTTCGACCGCGATGACGGCGGCCCGATCGGCGTCGTTCGCCTCAAGGCGTACGACGATGTCGACGGGGTTTCGTCGGCGACCGCAATGGCGCTCGGTTACGGCAATTACGGCGGCCTTTACCGCGCCGGCGCGGTGGCGCTGACGACCGACGGCGATGCGCCGGCGCTGCGCCTCGCCGCGATGAACGGCGTCGCCCATGCGCTCGGTTTTACGCTCGGTTCGCCGGCCGATCCGCGCCGCCTGACGCCTCAGGAAGAAGAAACCGTCATCGACATCGACATCGTTAATCCGTGAACGGCGTAAAGCGTGCTTGCGAGCACGAAAAGAGCGCCGACCTGGTGCATCAGCCCGAGCGCGATCGGCGTGGCGGCCAGCAGCGTCCAGATTCCGAGACCAATTTGCACGAGTACTGCGCCGAGCAGCAGCCCCGCCCTGCCCCTAATTGCGGTCTTGCGCGCCGCAATGAAAAACCAGACCGCTCCTGCGGCCAGAAGATAGGCGCCGATGCGGTGATTGAACTGCGCCGCCGCCATTGAATCGAAAAGATCGTGAAAGCTCGGCGCGCCGGAAAAATAGGCTTCCGGCGCGAAGCGTCCATCCATCAGCGGCCAAGTGTTGTAGACCCGCCCCGCCCTGAGCCCCGCGACAAACGCGCCGAGAAGCATTTGCGCATAGACCGCCGCGCTCAACGCCAGCGCACTCCAGAAGAGACGCGGCGCGCGCAAAACCGGCCTTGCCCCCGCGCCGCCGGCGCGCCACAGCGTCAGCGCCATCCACAACATCGCGCCAAATAAAAGCACGGCGAGTCCCAGATGCGCCGCGAGCCTGTACTGACTCACATCGACCCGGTCGGCGAGTCCGCTCATCACCATGTACCAGCCGAGCGCCCCCTGCGCGCCGCCCAGCGCGAACAGACCGAACAGCTTCAGCGCCAGCGGGCGTCTGATCTGCCCGACCGCCAGGAACCCGATCAGCGGCAGGAGAAACGCGGCGCCCACGAGACGGCCCAACAGTCGATGCCCCCATTCCCACCAGTAGATCGTCTTGAACTCGGAAAGGCTCATCCCCCAGTTCACTTCCTCATATTCGGGAATGGCCTTGTATTTTTCGAATTCGGCGAGCCAGGCGTCTTCGCTCAGCGGCGGCATCGCGCCCGTAACGGGGCGCCATTCCGTAATCGACAGGCCGGAATCGGTAAGCCGTGTCGCGCCGCCGACAATGACCATCGCAGCGACGAGGCCGCACATGATGAACAGCCAGACCGCTATGCGCCGCGCCGCGGGCGCCGAAATCGCGCCGGCGAACACTGCGGCCGGCTTTTGCCGGCTTGATGCGGTCGTGCTAGAGGCCATTGCGCCTGTTTATCCTATCCCTTTCCAGCGCGCCCGCGACGCGGCGTCGCGGGAAAAGCGATCCCCGGACCCGGAAGACGCCATGTCTGCGCGCCTCAAAAAGCTCATCGGCCTGTTCATTCTCCTGCCGGCGATTGCGCTTTATCTCTTCGTCGCCGCCGCTATCGCCGACTTCCTTCCTGACAGACGGATCGTCAAGCTCATTTATTTCATTGTTGCGGGCGTCGCCTGGGCGCCGCCGGCGCGCTATCTCATCTTGTGGATGAACGCCGACCCGCCGAGGCGCGAAGATTGAAGCGCCGCCGTCAACCCGCGTCAGGATTTGGCTTCAATCTGGGCGCGGATTTCCTCCTCCTCGCGCCAACGCTCCTCGACCTCGTAGAGCGCCGAAACTGTCGCCAGTTCGAAGCCCCGGGTCGGCGCAGAAGTGAGCCATGGACCGATCACTGCGATCGTGTCGGGTCGCGGGTGGCAGATCGCCACCACATAGCCGGTCTCGCGGGCGATGCGTTCGAGCTGGGCGAGCTGGGCGCGCACGGTTTCCCGCCCTGCTTCCGGATCGAGGAAAACGTCGCGCGCAAAGACAGTCGCGCCGACCGCTGCGCCGGCCTCGTTCGCCACGCTTTCCGACGTCGTCAGGGAATCGAGAAAGAACAGGCCCTCGCTTTCGAGCACCGAGAGAACCGTCTTCATCATCGGCAGGTCGCGGGTGAACTTTGAGCCCATGTGATTGTTGACGCCGACAAAGCCGGTAAGACGCGAAAGATTCCAGTCAAGCTCCTTCAAAAGACGGCTGCCCGCCATATCGAGGGCGAGGCTGTGCGGGCCGGGATCGGCGTCGCCGTCGGGATCCATCGGCAGATGCAGCATCACCGCGTCGCCGCGCGCGCGGGCGCGATCGGCCATAGGCTGAAGATCGCCGGCGTATGGCAGGAAGGAAAGCGTCAGCGGGCCCGGCAGCAGCATCACCTGTTCGAAGGCGCGTTTGTCGAGACCCATATCATCGAAGATCACGATGATGCGCGGACGGCCGGGAAGAAGCGGCGGCGCATCGAATCGTTCAGGGGGCGCGCCGGATAATACCCGTTCGACGATGCGCGCGCGCGCTTCACGGGTGGCGCCGGCGACGAGCGGCGCGTCGCGCAGATCAAGCGAAACGATCTGCGCCCGGCTGGCGCGCACGCTTGCGCCCTGCCCGCCGAGATAGGACCCGGCCGCGCCGAGAACGACGCCGGCGATCGCCATGACGATCGACGCCAGCACGCCGGCGCTGCCGGCCTTCGGTCCGACGACCTCGGCCCTATGCGTTCTTCCTGGCAACGTCCTTCACCGTGAAACGCGAAAACGGCGCCGGCGCTTGCGCGCCCGGACGCCCCGGTTATTGTCGCGCTCATAAGATTTCATGATTCTCGAAAGCCCCATGATTCTTGTCGTCGATAACTATGACAGCTTCACCTACAACCTCGTCCATCTCATCGGCGGGTTGCGGGGCGAGGTTGTGGTCAAGCGTAACGACGCGTTCTCGGCGGCCGAGGCGCTGGCGCTTGAGCCGGCCGCGATCGTGCTCTCGCCCGGCCCCTGCACGCCTAATGAAGCCGGAATCTGCCTCGACCTTGTGACGGCGGCCGCGGCCGCACGAACGCCGGTGTTCGGGGTCTGTCTGGGGCTGCAGTCGATCGCGCAAGCGTTCGGCGGCGAGATTGGGCGGGCCGGAAAACTGATGCACGGCAAAACCAGCCGGATCAGTCACAGCGGCGCCGGCCTCTTCAAAGGACTGCCGCAGGATTTTTTGGCGACGCGTTATCATTCGCTGTCGGTGCGCCGGCAAAGCCTTCCGCACGAGCTAGACGTTACGGCGACCGCCGGGGACGACGGCGAGATCATGGCGCTTCAGCACCGCGCCCTGCCGCTCGCCGGCGTGCAGTTCCATCCGGAAAGCATCGCCAGCGACTATAGCGATGCGGTGTTTTCAAATTTTTTGAACTGGGCGGGCGTTTGATCATGAGCGCGCTGTTTTCCCCTTATCTCAAGAAAGCCGTCTCCGGCGACCCGCTGACGCGGGCCGAGATGCGCGCCGCCATTACGCTTCTGCTCGAAGGCGCGGCGAGCCCGGTCGAGACCGCGGGATTTCTGATTGCGCTGCGCGCCCGCGGCGAAACCGTCGAGGAAATCGCCGCCGCCGCGGAGGCCATGCGCGAAAAGGCGTTGAAGGTCGACGCGCCGGAGGACGCCGTCGACACCTGCGGCACCGGCGGCGACGGCGCCGGCACGTTCAACATTTCGACCGCTTCGGCGCTCATTGCAGCGGGCGCGGGCGCGCGCGTCGCCAAACACGGCAACAAGGCCGCAACCTCGAAATCCGGCTCGTCGGAAGTCCTCGCCGCGCTCGGGGTGAAACTCGACATCCCGCCAGCGCAAATCACCGCCTGCATCCGCGAAGCCAATGTCGGCTTCATGTTCGCTGCGCTTCATCACGGGGCGGTCGCCAATGTGGCGCCGGTGCGCCGCGAGCTCGGCGTGAGGACGCTGTTTAATCTGTTGGGGCCGCTTTCCAATCCGGCCGGAGCGCGCCGGCAGGTGGTGGGAGTCTTCGCCGAAGACCTCGCGGCGCCGATGGCCGAGGCGTTGAAGCGGCTCGGGGCCGAATCCGCCTGGGTGGTTCATGGCTCGGACGGGCTCGACGAGCTGACGACCACGGGGCCGAGCTTTGTCGCCAAAGTTTGGGACGGCGCCGTCAGGACGTTTTCGGTCACGCCCGAAGACGCCGGCCTTCCCCGCGCGCAACCGGAGGACCTCAAGGGCGGCGGGCCGGAGCAAAACGCCGCCGCTATCCGCCGACTGCTCGACGGCGAAGCCGGGCCGTTCCGCGACATCGCGGTGCTGAACGCCGCAGCCGCGCTCATCGTCGCCGGCAAGGCGGCGGACCTCAAAGAAGGCGCGGCATTGGCCGCCGCCGCTATCGATGACGGCCGCGCCAAAGCGGCGTTAGACAAGCTCGTTGAACGGTCGAACGCCGGCGCATGACCATTCTCGACGACATCATCGCCTACAAGCGCGACGAGGTCGCGCGGACCAAGGCCAATTCGCCGCTTGGCGCGCTTGAAGCCCTGGCCAAAGAAGCGGGCCCGACCCGCGCTTTCGCCGACGCGCTTGCGCGCAAGGCCGAAACCGGCTTCGCCCTCATTGCCGAAATCAAGAAGGCGAGCCCTTCGAAGGGCCTGATCCGCGCCGATTTCGACCCGCCGGCGCTGGCGCGAGCCTATGACGAAGGCGGTGCGGCCTGCCTTTCCGTGCTGACCGACGGGCCGAGCTTTCAAGGCGCGCCGGAGCATCTGAAAGCCGCCCGCGCCGCGGCGCGCCTGCCGGTGCTGCGCAAGGATTTCATGATCGATCCCTATCAGGCCGCTGAAGCGCGGGCCTGGGGCGCGGATTGCATTCTCTTGATTATGGCGTGCCTGTCGGATGCGCAGGCCGGCGAGCTTGAGACCGCCGCGCAGTCGTTCGGCCTCGACGTGCTGGTTGAAATCCATAACGCCGCTGAGCTTGAACGCGCACTCAAACTGAGCGCAAAGCTTATTGGCGTAAACAATAGAAATCTTAAAACTTTTGAGACATCTCTTCAGACAACGCGGGAACTCGCCGCGCAGATCCCGAGCGACCGCCTCATCGTCAGCGAAAGCGGAATCGCCGGTCATGCTGATTTAAAGACCCTGGCCGGCTACGGCGCGCGCGCCTTTCTGGTCGGAGAAAGCCTGATGCGCCAGACTGACGTCGCCGCGGCGACCAGGCGGCTCTTGGCGCCGACGGCGCGCGCCTGAGCCCGCTTAACTCTCTCGTGAATTCGCTTACCCGCCCGTTGACGGGCGAAAAGAACAACCATAGAACATCGTTGTCGTTTTGTTCTGTTGTCATTTCGGACGCGCAAACACCGCCGCGCGCCGCATATGCAAATGTCCTGCGCCGGCCCGGAGCGACAGCGGAAACCTCAGACGGGAGGCAGCAATGCTCACCAGAAAACAGCACGAGCTTCTCGTGTTCATCAACGAGCGCATCAAGGAGACAGGCGTCTCGCCCTCCTTCGACGAGATGAAGGACGCCCTCGACCTGCGGTCGAAATCAGGCATCCACAGGCTGATCACGGCGCTTGAAGAGCGCGGCTTCATCCGCCGCCTGCCCCACCGGGCGCGGGCGCTCGAAGTATTGCGCCTGCCCGACGACGCCAGCCCCGACGCGCACCGTCCCGCCGCCCGCAGTTTTTCACCGTCAGTGGTCGAGGGCCGGTTCAAACGCGCCGCCGCAAGAACGCCGCCGGCGGGCAATGGCGAGAGCGTCGGTCTGCCGGTGCTCGGGCGCATCGCCGCCGGCACGCCGATCGAGGCGATCCAGCACGAAGTCGACCGTTTCGCCGCCCCGCGCGGCCTTCTGGGCCCGGGCGAGCATTTCGTGCTCGAGGTACAGGGCGATTCGATGATCAACGCCGGCATCTTCGACGGCGACATGGCGGTCATCCGCCGCTGCGACGACGCTTCGAGCGGCGATATCGTCGTGGCGCTTGTCGACTGCGAGGAAGCAACCCTCAAACGGCTCCGGAAGAAAGGCGCCTCGATCGCCCTCGAAGCCGCGAACCCCGCTTTCGAGACCCGCATCTACGGGCCTGACAGGGTCGCCGTGCAGGGCAGGCTCGTCGGCCTGGTGCGACGGTATTGAGGCGGTCTCACCCGCCGCCGGTCCAGGGGCGGTTTCCCCGGCTCTCGCCGACAGTCTTCACGCGCACCGTTCCATCCTTTTCGAACCACAGCGCGTGGGCGCCGCGCCGCCAGACTGCGCGCCGGTCGATAAGCGTCGCGCGGCAAGCCCGCCAGTCGGCTGCGCGCACCGGATAAAGCGCCACGACCAGACCGGCCCGGTCGCAATCCTCGGCGAGTCCCAGCGGCGTGTCTGAAACGGCGATCATCGCCCCGCCCCGCCCAGTCATCACGCAGCCCGCCGCATCGCAGGCGCCCAGCCGGTCCATCGCCACGCTCGGCGCGCGGTCGGGATCGAGCCCGGCGATTTCCTTCCAGACCCCGGCGTCGAAACGGTCGCGGCGCGGATTGAAGACGGCGAGGACCCGTTCGCCCTGTGTCGTCTCTGCGATGACGCCGGCGTTGAGCCCTTCGGCGCTCACAAAAGCATCCGGCGGGCGCGCCGTCGAAACCAGAAGCGCAGCGGCCGGCAACGCCGCAAGACCGCCGAGCCTCCAACTCGCCCGCATCAGACAAAGCCACAGCCCGCCAAGCGAGACGATCACAAGCGCCGAAACCGGCCATTGCGCCGTCAGCCCGACCGCTCCCGGCCAGTTCGACACCGCCCCCGCAACCGCAAGCACGGTCTCGACGCCGGACGCCGCCAGCCGCCACGCCCAGGCGTCGGCCCCGAACGGCGCGAGCGCAAGCGCCAGCACCGCCGCCGGCATGATCCAAAACCCCATCACCGGCATCGCCACCAGATTGGCCGGCAGGCTGTAAAACGCTGCGCGGTTAAAGTGGTAAAGCGCGTAGGGCGCGGTCGCCGTCGCCGCGATGACGTCGGTGAAGGCGAGCCCGAGCGCGTAGCGTTTGACGCGCGCAAGCGTGGTGAATTCGCGCGGGGGCCGGCGGCGCGACGCCCATTCATAGGCTGCGATCAGCGCGGTGACCGCCGCAAAAGACATCTGAAAACCGGGATGCAGCAACGCTTCAGGCGTCGTCAGCAGGATGAACGCAGCCGCAATCGCCACGTTTCTCAACGACAGCGCGCGCCGGTCGGCGAGAATGGCGGCGAACATGATCGCCGCCATCACGAAGGCGCGCCGCGCCGACCATCCGGCCCCGGACAAAACAAGATAGGCCGCGCCGGCGAGAAGCGCTGCAATGGCCGCCCATTTCTTGATGGGATAACGCAGCGCCACCGGCTCGATCAGCGCCAGGCCGAATCTGACTGAAAAGAATATGATCCCGGTCGCAAGCCCCATATGAAGACCCGAGATCGCCAGAAGATGCGCGAGCCCGGCGTCACGAAGGGCGGCTTCTGCCGACGGCGAGATCGCCTCGCGCTTGCCGGCGACAACGGCTGCAACAATCGCCCCGCCGTCGCCGGGCGCGGCGCGCGTAATGCGGCGGAACAATGAAAGCCGCGCCGCCTCCACGCGCGCCGACCAGCGCTCGGTCAGCGATTTATCCTCTGTAGGCAGAACTTCTGGCGCGCGCACTGCAAAACCGACCGCGCCGATGCGCTCGAAAAAAAGTTGCCGTGCGAAGTCGTAAGACGCCGGCGCGGCAGGGGGCGGCGGCGGCGACAGGCCGGCGATGAGGCGCACCCGATCGCCGGGGTTTGCGTTAAACTGCGCGCCCCGCCACGTCACCCGAGCGCGGACCGGCAACCGCTCCTTCGCCACGTCCTCGATCGCATCGACGGCGATCACCAGCCGGCGCGCCTGCGGTCCCTCTTCAACGCCAGCGAGCCGGCCTTCGACGGCGACTATGCCGAGATCGCGCTCGAGCGCCGGCGCGCCAACCATCTCGGTGCGAAACGCGGCCGCCGAAAAGCCGAGCGCAGCCAGCATCAGGGCCCGCAGAACGAATCCGGCGCGCTGCGACAGCCGCGACAGCGCGACGAACAGAATGAGCAGCATGGGACCCGCCCATAACGCCGGCTCGGTCTTGAGGGAGAAATAAACGCCGACGCCAAGTCCGATCCCGGCCGGGGCCCAGAGCGCGCCGCGGCCGGCTTCTTCCCGCGCCCAGTCGCGCGCTTTCGCCCGCAGCGCCGAAGCCCTGTCGGAAAGCGCAGTAAAGAAGCTTTCGAGCGGCGACCGCTCATCTGCGGCGTCGATTGTCATCGGCGTAGGCGCCCTTCACCATTGTGTGCTAAACGCCACGCGCACTCAGGAAACCCATGCAAGCAGAAAAAAGGACCGCCCCGCAAGCATGCCGCAGGCCGTCGTCACCCGTTTCGCCCCCTCGCCCACCGGCTATCTCCATATCGGCGGAGCCCGCACCGCCCTTTTCAACTGGCTTTATGCGCGCGGGCGCGGCGGGAAATTTCTCCTGCGCATCGAGGACACCGACCGCGCCCGACACAATGAAACCGCCGTCGCCGCCATTCTCGACGGGCTCTCCTGGCTCGGGCTCGAGTGGGACGGCGAACCGGTTTCGCAATTCGCGCGCCGCGAGCGTCATGCCGAAATCGCGCAAACCCTTCTCGACAAGGGCCTCGCCTATCGCTGCTACATGACGCCTGAGGAAACTGCGGCCGCGCGGGCTAAAGCACGGACGGAAAAAATCCGGTTCGAAAGCCCATGGCGCGACGCCAATCCGGCGAGCGCGCCGGACGCGCCCTTCGCCGTGCGCTTCAAGGCGCCGCGAGAGGGCGATACCGTCGTCCGCGATGCGGTGCAGGGCGACGTCAGGTTTCCCAATACGGCGCTGGACGATCTCATCATTCTGAGGAGCGATGGTTCGCCTACATATAATCTCGCCGTCGTCGTTGACGATCACGATATGGGCGTAACGCATGTCTCGCGCGGCGACGATCATCTGAACAACGCCGCCCGCCAGCAACAGATTTATGAAGCGCTGGAATGGCCGCTGCCTCAATTCGCGCATGTGCCGCTCATTCACGGGCCCGACGGCGCAAAGCTTTCAAAACGCCATGGCGCGCTCGGCGTCGAGGCCTATCGCGATCTCGGCTATCTGCCCGAAGGGCTTGCGAATTATCTCATTCGGCTCGGCTGGTCGCACGGCGACGACGAAATCATCCCCCTCGACAAGGCGCTCGAATGGTTCGACTTCAAGGATGTAAACAAGGCGCCGGCGCGGCTCGATCTCGAAAAACTCGATCATGTGAACGCGCACTACATGCGCACGCTCGACGATGAGGCTTTTATCGCCAAGGCGATGCCTTTTATCGAAAAGGAAACCGGCGCGCCCGATGAAACGGCGCGCGCCCGGCTCGCCCGCGCTGCGCTTTTTTTGAAGGAGCGCTGCGCAACGCTGGCCGAAGCGCCGGCGGCGGCGGCTTTCCTGCTTGCATCCCGTCCGCTGGCGCTGTCGGGCAAAGCCGCCAAACCGTTGAAAAAAGAGGGTGCGCGGGCGCTGCTGGCGGCGCTTGCGGAATCCCTTAAAACAGCGTCCTGGGACGAGGCGGAAACGCTCGAGGCCGCGCTCAAGGCGTTTACGGCGGAACGGAATATCGGGTTCGGTCAGATCGGTCCGCCATTGCGCGCAGCCTTAACGGGCGGCGCGTCGGCCCCTTCTCTGGGGGCTGTTCTTTACGTTTTGGGGCGCGATGAATCGCTCGCCCGAATTGACGATCGAGTGATCTGAAACGTTTGGAAATGCTTGAGAAAAAGCCTATGATTGCGCTGCAGCATGAAAGCTGCTGCGCCGCACAATGCCGGCGCCGGAAGACAGGAGCGACCCCATGAACAGCAAGATGAACCCGGCGGGCACGATGACCGTCAATTTCGACGGCGCTTCCTATGAATTCCCGGTGTTCGAGGGGGCGCAAGGGCCGAAAGTCGCCGATATCCGGTCGTTCTATAAGCAGACGGGCGCGTTTACTTTGGACCCCGGATTTACGTCGACGGCGAGTTGCGAGTCGCAGATCACTTTTATCGACGGCGACAAAGGCGTGCTGCTTTATCGCGGCTATCCGATCGACGACCTGGCCGAACAGTCCAATTTCCTCGAAGTCGCGCACCTGCTGCTTTACGGCGAGCTCCCGGACAAGCAAACGTCCGACAAATTCATCCAGTCGATCACCATGCACACGATGGTGCACGAGCAGCTCAAGAATTTTTACAACGGGTTCCGGCGCGACGCCCATCCGATGGCGATCATGGTCGGCGTCGTCGGCGCGCTCTCGGCGTTCTATCACGACTCCACAGACATCTCCGATCCCAAGCAGCGGGTCGTCGCCAGCCACCGCATGATTGCGAAAATGCCGACCATCGCGGCGATGGCGTATAAATATTCGCTGGGCCAGCCGTTTGTTTTCCCGCGCAACGATCTCGCCTACACGCCGAATTTCATGCGCATGTGCTTTGCGGTGCCAGCCGAGAAGTATGAGATCAATCCGGTGCTGGCGAGCGCGCTCGACAAGATCTTCATCCTGCACATGGATCACGAGCAGAACGCCTCGACCTCGACCGTGCGGCTGGCCGGTTCGTCGGGAGCGAATCCGTTCGCCTGCATCGCCGCCGGCATCGCCTCGCTGTGGGGCCCGGCTCATGGCGGCGCCAATGAGGCCGCGCTCAACATGCTCGAGGAAATCGGCACGGTCGATCGCATTCCAGAATTTGTCGCCCGCGCCAAGGACAAGGACGATCCGTTCCGCTTGATGGGCTTCGGCCACCGGGTCTACAAGAATTACGACCCGCGCGCCAAAGTGATGCGCAAGGCGTGCCATGAAGTGCTCGACGCGCTCGGGGTGCGCGAGGAGCCGCTGTTGAAAGTGGCGATGGAGCTCGAACGGATCGCACTTGAAGACGAATATTTCGTCGAGAAGAAGCTTTATCCGAATATCGATTTCTATTCGGGCATCACGCTCCGGGCGCTCGGCTTCCCGACCACGATGTTCACGGTTCTGTTCGCGCTTGCGCGCACCGTGGGCTGGATCGCGCAGTGGTCTGAAATGATCGTGGATCCGAGTCAGAAGATCGGCCGTCCGCGCCAGATCTACACCGGCGCCGATCCGCGGCCTTACACGCCGATCGAGAAGCGATAAGGCCGCTTCGGCTAGAGCG
>JBHHVZ010000021.1:0-35668 GCA_046756245.1 Parvularculaceae bacterium | reverse complement strand
TGCGCTCCAGCCTAGCGCGCTCCTCGACGGTTAGCCGTAATGAGAAAGGAGGTGCTGGTTTGGGTGCAGGAGTCTTCTTAGCAGCAGCTTGATTGAACCCTGCGCCAACAGCGATCTTCTTTGCACCGTTGAGCCCTCTCATGGTCTTGGCCCCACGGGTGGCTTGGGAAGCTGCCTAACGTCCTGTTCTGCATGTGATAATTGGTGCTCCCAATCTTCTAAAGTTTCAAATAGCGCGTTCGAAGTATCTCCTTCTAGGTGCGCCATTCCCTACGGTCCATTCCGGGCACATGGTTTACATTTCATACCGGAGACATGGTTTACGCTTTCTCCGGAAAGAAACGGCTGCGCCTTAAAAGGGTTGTCTCACGCGAAGCGAACATCGAACACGCCGCTTTTAAGAGGCGGTTCTTTTAAGGCGCAACCATAGTGTCTATTTCTCGGCTATGCGCACCATGACATGAGCGTAGGGCGTATCCTTCCACATGACATAAACCGGATCGCGCGGATCGGTCGACAATTTTTCAAGCATCGCCGGGTCCGGAACGATAAGCATCATATGAGGCCCTTCCTTGACCCAGTCATTGTCTTCCGTCGGCTCAGTCGCGTACGGGTCCTTGTTGCTCGTACCGATCGCATCGCCTTCGCCGGCGAGCATATAAGAAACGCCAAAACCCGTGGCTTCGAACGGTTGCCGGCTTTGCACCGCAGCGATCAGCGCGTCCCATTGTGCGTCGTTGCACATCGGGCCTATTGTCTCCGCCTCCGGATAGCACGTCCACCCATTCGCACCTTCCCGGAGAACGTTTCCGTCGTTGTCCTTAATTGTCGCATTCTCGGTAAGCGACGCCGGCCCGGCGCTCATCGCGCTGTGAATCAATGCTTTATTGTCGCCGGCCTGCGCTGCGACGAGCGCGCCGCCCCCTATAGCCATAAGACCGACGAGTATTGCAGAAACGCGCATAGTCACCTCCCTCATTAAAATTAAAGAGACGCTTGCAGGATAAAAACCGCCACTCAAAATTTCGCAGAAGACAAACCCGGCCCGCTCAACAAACCCGCCCGCTTGGCGACTATAAGAAAACGCCGGTTCGCCGCCAAGCCTGTAAATCGTTTCGTAGGCGAATCGGTCTTTTTCCCCTGCTCGCGCAAACGGCCTCTACGACTGAAAGCTGAATGCCGGCGCATTCATGACGCATTTGGCGAATTCTGCGCAGCCTGAACGGCGCGCCTGTTAATCGCGCCGCAATTTCGACAATTCGACAACCCACGCGCAAGCGCCGTCGACGATCCCGCCGGTGAGTCGACCGCGCGCGTTGACCATTCCTTCAAAAAGCGTAGTTCTTCCGTCGTCGAAAATATAATCGCTCGTGAAAAAGCCGTCGCCGGTCACGAACCCTTTGACGATCTGCCGGCCGTTTTCTTCATACGCTCTGAGAATGCCGTTTCTGATCTCCAGGCGAACGAGCGGCAGGGTTGGCGTGCAGGAAGCATCGGAAAGCGAGCGCTCCAGGTTCGCCGCGCCGATATAGGCGCCGTCATAACGATAACTGATTATTTGGGCTGCGCCGGGCGCCGCCGACACGAACGCGGCGGCCAGAACGAGCGCGCCGAATGGCGCTTTCAGCGATTCCATTGCCATTAACGCCTCCCCATACACACGTCCGCGCGCACCCGAAACGCTGCGCCCTCTGCTCGCCGTTTCGAAAAAGGCCCGATTTCCGGCAGCCGGCGGCGCCCGCCTGCTCCGAATCTAAGCCGAAAACCGCCTGAAACAAGATCGTTCGCAAAAGCGGCGCCGGCCGCGCGCGCCGTATCGCCACAGGCGCTCTGTCCGCCGCGGACGGCGCAGGAAACGGGCTCCAAATGCGCAAATAAGACGTTAACTAAGATTTTCTATATCTCTGGAGCAGCTAACGTTCGGAGTCATGGGGCCGCAAACTTCATCGCGCGACGGCTTCTTGAGAAGCATTGGATCCGCGTTCTTCGGCGACTTCTCTCGCGACCAGGTCAACTGGGCGCGGGCGTCGTTTGCGGATCGAACGCTTGAACGCCAATACCAGCAGCATCTTGTTGACGTCGAACTGCCTAAAGAGCGGCTCGTCAACTATCTGGGACTGCTGACTTACATCAGCTTCGGCATTCTCGATATTATGACTTTCGATCAACGTTTGTCAGACGTTTTGTGGGTTCGCTGGGGTCTGTGCACGCCGTTTGCCGCATTTCTTATCGCCTTGACTCACTTTCGTCCCGTGAAGCCGTATTTTCAATGGCTGACGGCTTCCGTGATGCTGATCGGCTCTCTCTCGATGGTGTGGATGATCGCCATCCTTCCGCTGCAAGGCGGCCCGCCATATATCATCGGCATCCTGGTGATATTCATATTCTATTCGTGCATACAAAGAATACATTTTCTCGTTGCAGCAGGCGTATTCCTCATCGTTTCCGTCGTTTATTCGGTCACCATCACTTACATCAGCACAAAGACGTCTATTGAAATCGCCTCGGGTCATTTCTTCATAATTTTCACGACGTTTGTCGCCTTGGCGACGAGCTATTCGCAGGAAATTCGATCCCGTCTCGTGTTTTACCGAAACTATCAGCGGGAATTGGACTCCGCATTCATCGAAAAGCTGCTGATCGAAGCGACGGCTTCCGATCAGGCGAAAATCAACTTCCTGTCCATTTTGAGTCACGAACTCAGAACGCCGCTTCACCAGATCATCGGCTTTTCAGAAGTCGTCAAAACGCATTTTCAGAACAAACAGGGCGGCGATGACGAAGTCGGTTCATTCCTGGAGCAGATTCATTCGTCGGCGGCGGGATTGCTGGCGATGATAGGGAAAATGTTGAGATACGCCGACGCCACAGCCGGAAAGATAAAATATGACCCGAGCGATTGCGACATGCACGACATCGTCGATACTATCGTGGCGCACGCTACGGAAAAAGCGAAAGAGAAAAACGTTACAATCGAATCGTCAGAAATCGAACCGATCGCGCTTAAGCTCGATCATAACCACACGACCTATGCGTTCGGACATGTGCTCGACAACGCAATCGCCGCCTCGCCGGAAGGCGCGCGAGTCATTCTGCGCGGCGTTCGGTTAAATCCTGACGAGTATGTTCTCGAAATTTCAGACCGGGGCGCGGGAATGACGGCGGCGCAAATTGAAGCTGCGTTCAAGCCGTTCTCCCAGGTTGAAGATGCGCGTACGCGCTCGGTGGAAGGCGTCGGCCTTGGGTTAACCTTGTCGAAAAAGATCCTCGACGACCAGGGCGCGACGCTTGAAGTGCACTCTGCGCCGGGCGCCGGGACGACGGTTAAGGCGCGCTTCCCGATTCCGGCCGCGCCGCTCGCGCGCGGCGGCGACGCCGCATAACTTCCGGCGCGTTACCCGACGGGTTTTTCGACGACAAGAAAATAAATGGCGTCGAGCGGATCATTGAAAACCCGCTTTATCGCATTCGGCGTTTCGCTCGCCATCGCCAGCATTTCATCCTCGTTGCGGAAATAGAGCGACCAGTCGAGGACATACTCCATCGACCACAGCGTTCCCGTCCTCAAAATGTTGGCGTTGCCAATAATCAACTGACCGCCAGGCTTCAGGAATTCGAACATGCGTTGGACAAAGCGCATGGCCAGAAGCGGGTTGAGGTAATCGACGAGACCGGCCGAATAGATGATGTCATGATCGGCGCAATATTCGCCGATTCGCGAGGGATCGATCAGCTCCCTGAATGAAATGTTAAGGCCGGAAAGCTTCAGCCGTCCGGCCGTTTCGTACCGCCGCGCCGCAGTGACGGCGTAATCGAGCGCATTCGGCTCCTGATCGACGAGCGTTGCTTCCCACCTGCGCCGCGGCGGCGTGGCGTCCATTATTTTTTCGATTTCGCGCGCCGGCCCGCTGCCGATGCTCATGATTCTTATCGGCTCGCCGTCGAGCGGGCGCTTGTTCGAGTAATCTGCGACCAAACGGCCCAGCGTCTCCATTCGCGTCACAATAGGACGTCCGGCGATCAGGCCGAGCGAATGGAGAAAATTTTCCTTGATGGAATCGCCTACCGGAGCGCTGTCATACATGTAATTCATGATGAGATAGTCGCCGGGATAACCCATCGGCTTATAATAGCTTCGCCCCCAGCTCGCCCCTCCTAACAACTCGCGCGTAACGACGCGTTCGGTGAACGATTTCAAGGCCAGTCTGGCCTTCTTGTCGTTATGGCTTGGTATGACCAGCTCGTTGCCGGCTTCGAGCAGCCGGCGCCAGGGCGCTTCGGCCGATTGCTCCAGCTCGCGAACGATCTGAAGCCTTTCTTCTCGGGACAATTCCTGCTCAATCGGCGCGAGATGGCGCTCGATACGCTGTAAATAGCCGCCGACGAAATCCAGCACGTCGGCGCAATAACTCTTGTATTCCTGCGCCGGCGCCTCCCGGCTCTGGTCGAAATGGGCCTGGCCGGCTAAGGCGCGGGCGTTTTCATGGGCGAGCGCGGCAAGGTCAAACTGGCTTTTTTCGAGCGCAAATCCGACATTCAGGCGGCCGAGCCTGACATCGGCGCGCGCCTGGCGCGCCTCGGCGGCGAAAATCTCCTCGCCATGCTGGATGAGCCGCAACACGCCCCGCCGCGAGATCCGTTCAATCCCGTCGCCGCCGGACGTCGATCGCGCATAACAACCGGCGCCGGAGATGCTGATGTTCTCAAGCCGGTATTCGTCGTCGTCGAAAAACACCTGCGGGGGCGCGCCCCTGAACAATTCGCTGGCGCGATATCTTTTTGGCCGGAAAAAACGCTCCCTGCCTTCCGCCCCGACAAGTTCTTCATAGGATTTGGACATACACGACCCGGCTGCATGAATTCTTCCCCAGCCTCCCCCTTCGGCACTTTATGCCTAACAAATCGTTAATTGCAATCTTCGGGTGCGCGTTAACCGTAATGCACGCGCCGAACGCGGCGGCGATTGAAGAAATCCGCCAATTCTTGCGCGCGTTAATAATATACTTAACAGTTTCATTAAGCATGCGCCGGAGGTCCAGGGGCGCTGCATGAAACAGATTCTTATTCTGTCTTCCGTCGTATTCGTAAACAGTTTCGCGCCCGCCGCCGCAGGCGGGTTCGCGCTTGAGCAACAGGACGCGAACGCGATCGGCGCGGCGTACGCAGGCGCGCAGGCGCGGTTCGGCGACGCCGGGTTTGCGTACCATAATCCGGCCGCGATTTTTGGAACGGGATCGTTTCAGGCCTCTTTCAGCATCGCCGCGCTCATTCCCGACACGCGTTACGACAACGCATCGGCCGCCCTTTTGGACGCATTCCCCGTCGCTGGACGCACGCAGGATGACGGCGCGCTTGAAAACGCCGCCGTTCCCAACTTTTCGGCTGCATTTCGCCTGACCGACAGGGTCTCCGCCGGCCTCACGATCAATGCGCCGTTTGGGCTCAACTCAAAATATGCTGCAGATTCAGTCATTCGCTATCATGCGCTAGAAACGGACGCGAAGGTCGTTTCAATCGCTCCGATGGCGGCCATCGAGCCGTATCACGGCCTCGTCATCGGCGCCGCCGTCAGAATTCAGGTCCTTGACCTTGAAGCGTCCACGGCAATCGACGCGGCCGGCATGGCTCTGGCGAGCGGCCTGCCCGGCTTCATGCCTGGAACGAGCGACGTTTTCGTCGCGCTCGATGGCGATGACGTCGATATGGGTTTTGCGGTCGGCGCGCAGGCGCAGTTGCACGACAGGCTGCGTATCGGCGCAAGTTACGCCTCAAAAATCACTCACGATCTCAGCGGCGGGGCGAATTTCGATCTGTCGGCGTCGGCGGCCGGGCAACTCATCAACGCGATGACCGGCATGTTCGAAACGACGACTTTTACGAGCGAGTTCGTCACTCCGGCGTCTGCTTCCATCGGCGCGATCTTTGAGGCCAGCGACGCGCTGGACCTGATGGCTTCGGCTGTCTTCACGCGCTGGAGCGACTTTGAGGGATTGACGACGACGTTCGCCAATCCCGCGCAACCGCCCGATGTCTTCACCCAGGACTGGAAAGACGTATGGGCGTTTTCCGCAGGCGGCGAATATAAGCTGACGCGAAGCGCGCGCGTTCGGGCCGGTTTTATGTTTGAAGATTCGCCGGTCAACGATGCGTTCGCCTCGCCGCGCATTCCGGACGCGGACCGATATTGGATAAACGCCGGCGTATCTTATGACATTAACGACAGACTCGCCGTAGACGGCGGCCTTGGCATCGCAATTTTGGAAAAACGCCGGATTAATCTGTCGTCCGCCGCGCCGGAAAATATGTCCCGAGGGGATTTGACGGCGACGTTTGACACCACCGGCTTTGTGGCGGCGCTGCGGCTCCAATACCGGCTGCGCTGAAGCGGCGTTGCGCGAAGAGCGCCCGGTTACGGTTTCCAGATCGAGCGGCCCGAGCCCGGCAGGTTGAGGCGCGACCACATTTCGTCGACTTTCCCGATCACATCGTCGGACATGCGGATCTTTTTTCCCCAGTCGCGCTTTGTCTCGGGCGGCCATTTGTCGGTGGCGTCGAGGCCGATCTTGGAGCCAAGCCCCGACTCGGGGGCGGCGAAATCGAGATAGTCGATCGGCGTGTTTTCAATGACTGTGATGTCTCGCGCCGGGTCCATACGGGTCGACACGGCCCACATCACGTCCTTCCAGTCGCGTGCGTCGATGTCGTCATCGACCACGATGATCCATTTCGTATACATGAACTGGCGCAAGTAAGACCACGCGCCCATCATCACGCGCTTGGCGTGGCCGGGATAGGCTTTCTTCATGCTGACGACGGCGATCCGGTAGCTGCAGCCTTCCGGCGGCAGCCAGAAATCGACGATCTCCGGAAACTGCTGCTTTATAAGCGGTATGAACACCTCGTTAAGCGCCTCGCCGAGAATGCTGGGCTCGTCCGGCGGGCGGCCGGTGAATGTCGAAAGATAAATCGGATCCTTGCGCATGGTGATCGCGCTCACCGTGAAGACGGGAAATTTCTCGACTGCGTTGTAATAGCCAGTGTGATCGCCATAGGGGCCTTCGTCCGCATATTCATCGAGCGACACATGCCCTTCCAGCACGATCTCGGCTTCGGCCGGAACTTTGAGAGGAACGGTCTTGCAGTCGACGAGATCGAGCCGTGCGCCGCGCAAAAGGCCCGCGAACTGATATTCCGACAGTGTATCGGGCACGGGCGTGACGGCCGCGAGTATTGTCGCGGGATCGGCGCCGATGATGACGGCCGCCGGAAGGGGCTCGCTGTTTCTTTGTTTCCAGCGCGCATAATGCTGGGCGCCGCCGCGATGCCGGAGCCAGCGCATAATTGTCTTGTCGCGCGCAAGTTTCTGCATTCGGTAGACGCCGAGATTGAAAGCGTCGTCGCGCTTGTCCGACGGACCCTTGGTGACGACGAGCGGCCAGGTGATCAGCGGCGCCGGCTCGCCCGGCCAGCAGGTCTGGATCGGCAGCGCTCCGAGATCGATGTCGCCGCCGGTCAGCACGACCTCCTGGCAGGGCGCGCCCCGATCACGGCTCGACGGTTTCATCGACAGAACCGTCTTCGCCAGCGGCAGCAGCTCAAGGGCGTCGCGGATCCTGGCCGGCGGCTCCGGCTGGCGCAGAAAGGCGAGCGTTTCGCCGACTTCGGGCAGCTTCGTTCTCGGGTCGGCGCCATCCCCGCCCAGCGAGATTCCCTTGGCGACGCGCCCGACGGTTCCGAACAGATTGACGAGCACCGGGACCGGCGAGATCGAACCGTCCTCCCCGACCGGTTTTTCGAACAGGACCGCCGGCCCGGCTTCGGCCAGAAGCCGGGTCTGGATCTCGGTCATTTCAAGGACAGTCGACACCGGCTCGCCGACGCGGACCAGCTCGCCCGCCTCTTCAAGCCGGGCGATGAACTCCCGCAGGGACTTATAGGACATGGGCGCGCCTTTTCCTCGCTTCCGGGCCTTTACCTGTAAAGGCTTTCCAGGCCCGCAGAACATTGCGCGCATTAGCGCAGACGTAAACATGATTACCAATTTGTGACCGCCGAAATTAACCGGATTTTCCGATCTTCTCTTTACGAATGGCTTTCGCACGCGTAGCTATGGAGCGGGAAGAATCGTCCCGTTCCGGCGTTTTTTCTCCGGGGGTCCAAGGCCGACGGGGATCGTCTTAGGGAGTAGCTTTCGGCATGTTGCCGGTTGTGCATCAACTGATTGGGAGCGTCCTCGTCGTTAGCGGCGCTATTCTGACGCCAACGCCGGCGCCCATCGGCCTGATCATGCTGACGATCGGGCTGGCGCTGCTGGCTCCCTATATGCCGCCTGTGCGCCAGGCGATTCGCGCGATTCGCCGCAAATGGCCGAATATCGACCGGTCCTTGCGCCGCCATCGCCATCGGTTCCCGCCTGTCATCCGCAAGACCATCGACAGAACCCATCCCGCCTCGGCGGCCGAATAGCAGCTTGACGCACGCCGCCGCGAGCGCGCTTAATTCCGTTCCAAGAATCGATCCGTCACGCCGTAATGGACAATTTCCATGCGCATCGCTGTCATTGAAACCGGCGCGCCCCCACAAGCGCTGAAAAGGCAATATGGCGGCTATCCGTCAATGATGGCGAAGATGCTGTCGCCGCTCGCTCCCTCAATGAGTTTTTTCACCGTTTCAGTCGCGGAAGGGGCGCCGGCGCCTTCGCTCGCCTCATTTGACGGGCTTCTTATCACTGGATCGCCGACCGGCGTTTACAAAGGACACGCCTGGATAGGCCATCTCGAAGACCTCGTGCGGCGCGCTGCGGCGGCCGGCCGGCCGCAGGTCGGCGTCTGTTTCGGCCACCAACTCATGGCGCAGGCTTTCGGCGGAACGGTGGAAAAATCTGAAAAAGGCTGGGGGCTCGGGGTTCACGCCTACGAGGTTTCCGCCGCGCCCGCCTGGATGGCGCCGGCGCGCCTGCAAATCCGCTGCGCGGTTTCGCATCAGGATCAGGTGACAACCCCGCCGCCGGGCGCGAAACAGTTGGCGGGATCCGAATTTTGCCCGTTCGGCGCGCTCGAATACGCGGAAGGGCCGGCGATTTCCTTCCAGATGCATCCCGAATTCGAGCACGAATTCGCTGACGCGCTTATTCGCGCCCGGAAAGATCATTATCCGGACGCGCTCGCCGAAGAGGGGCTTCAGGCCCTGCGTGGAGCAAGCGACCGTGTGATCGTTGCGCAGTGGATTGCGAATTTTTTCCTGAGCAAAATGGACGGCCAATGAGCGCGTTTATTCTTTATATCGGCGACAAGAATCTGTCGTCCTGGTCGCTCAGGGCCTGGCTCGCGATGAAACTGGCGGATGTTCCGTTCCGGGAGCATCTCATTCGTCTCGACGAACCGGAAACCCGCGCGAGCATCGGCGAACACTCTCCGTCAGGTCTCGTGCCCTGCCTCAAGCACGGCGAAATAGTCGTGTGGGATTCGCTCGCCATCGCCGAATATTTGAACGACCTCTTTCCCGAAAAAGGGCTGTGGCCGGCCGCCCGGGCCGGGCGCGCCCACGCCCGCGCAGTGTCGGCGGAAATGCATTCGGGATTCGCGCAGTTGCGCACCGTGTGGCCGATGGTCTTCGCCCGCGAAGGGATGCGCCATATCGCGCCGCCGGGCGTCAAACGCGATATCGCGCGCATCGCCGAAATCTGGACTGAATGCCGGACCCGGTTCGGCGCGGGCGGCCCGTTTCTGTTCGGCGGCTTCACCATCGCCGACGCCATGTACGCGCCTGTGGTCTCGCGCTTTGCGACCTACGGGCCGCTCGACCTCTCCGACAGCGCCCGCGCCTATATGGAGGCGGTGCGGACGCTGCCGGCGATGCGGGAATGGGGCGACGGCGCGAAGGCGGAAATCGCCGACTAGGTTGCGCCGCGGGCGGCGAGCCTCTATCCCGGCCCGCATGCAGGACAGCCAAGCTCAAACCATCCTCGCGGCGCTCATCGACCGCGCCCCGGCCGCCGGCGCGGACGCCGCCGACGCGGTGATCTATCACGCCGTCTCCCACGGGGTATCGTGGCGGCTCGGCAAGCTTGAGGATGTGGGCCGGTCGGAAGCGTACGATCTCGGTCTCAGGATCATCATCGGCAAACGCCAGGCTTCGGTCTCGTCGACCGATTATGCGCCGGCGGCGCTCGACGAGCTGGCCGAGCGCTGCGCGGCGATGGCCGGCGCCGCGCCCGAAGACCCCTGGTGCGGCCTCGCCCCGGCCGAGCGTCTGGCGGCCCCGCCTTTCCCCGATCTCGATCTCGGCGATTACGAGGAACCATCGACCGAAGTCCTCAAAACGCGCGCCGCCGAATGCGAAGACGCGGCGCTGGCGGTCGAAGGCGTGGTCAATTCGAGCGGCGCCGGCGCCGGCTATGGCGAGGCGCGCAAATGGTTTACGACCTCGCACGGCTTTTTCGGCGCCTCCGGCGGATCGCATCATTCGGTTTCGGTGAGCGTGCTCGCCCGCGACGATAACGGGATGGAGCGCGACTACGATTACGATTCAAAGACCCACGCGGCCGACATGCGCGCGCCCGCCGAGATCGGGTTGAGCGCCGGCGCGCGCGCCGTCAGCCGGCTTTCCCCGCGCAAGGTGAAAAGCCGGTCGGCGTCGGTGATTTTCGACAACCGGCTGTCGCGCACGCTGCTCGGCTCGTTCGCCGGCGCGATCAACGGCGCTGCGATCGCGCGCGGCGTGAGTTTTCTGAAAGATAAAAAAGGCGCGCGGGTCTTCGCGGAAGGGGTCAATATCATCGACGATCCGCATATCCGCCGCGGTCACGGCTCGCGTCCCTTCGACGGCGAAGGCGTCGCCAACGGGCGCCTGAAGCTGGTCGACGACGGCGTCCTGACCGACTGGCTGATGAATTCGGCCCAGGCCCGCCAGCTCGGCCTTGAAACGAACGCCCGCGCCACGCGCGGCGCGGGCTCGCCGCCCGGATCGGGCGCAACCAACCTGTACCTCGAGGCCGGCGCCCATTCGCGCGAAGAGCTATTTCAACAGGCCGGCGAAGGATTGTGCGTGACCGACATGTTCGGTCCGCAGGTAAACCCGAACACGGGCGATTATTCGGTCGGCTGTTCGGGCTTCTGGATCGAAAACGGCGCATTGAGGTATCCGGTGAGCGAGATCACCATCGCGGGCAATTTGCTTGAGATGTTTGCGAGCCTCGTTGCCGCCGACGATCTCGAATTCCGCAACGCCGTCAACGCGCCGAGCATTCTCGTACCGCAAATGACCGTCGCCGGCGATTGAGCGTCTCGATCGAAGCCGGCGCATCGAAAAATTGGAATGAGTGGAATCTGAACGTGGAAAAACAGCTTTTGCACCTCGTCTTCGGAGGCGAGCTTGAAACCCCGGAGGAAACGCAGTTTCGCGACCTGTCGAAACTCGACATCGTCGGCATCTATCCGAATTACGCCGAAGCCCAGAAAGTCTGGCAAGCCAAGGCGCAAGAGACGGTCGACAACGCGCATATGCGCTATTTCATCGTCCACCTGCATCGCTTGCTCGATCCCGACGGCGTCGCAAAGACGTAAGATCAAGTTACGTTGGTGAAAGCTTATTCCAGCGACGGCGTAAATTCCTTCTCCCCGTCGGGAAGAAGGTGGCCCGAAGGGCCGGATGAGGGGGAAGAGGAGCTTGTGCGCCTTTTTGATTCACATACCCCCTCACCGGTATTTTCTTTTAAAATCCGACCTATCCCCAACGGGTAGAGGTGGAATTCAACCCTGTCGGGGCATTCCTCATGACCGCGACCTTCACCCGCGACGACCTGAAGACGCCGGCCGGGCGGCGGCGCGCCTGGCGGGCGCTGATGCTCGGCGATCACGGCCTGCTGCGGCTGATCTACGACAACACGCACGAAATCTCGCCCGGCAAGATGTGGCGAACCTATCAGCCCTCGCCGGGGCGCTTGCAGCGCTGGAAGGAAAAAGGCGCGCGCACCATCATTAACTTGCGCGGCGACAAACCGAGCGGCCATTACATTCTCGAAGAAGAAGCCTGCGAACGGCTCGGCCTGGATTTGATCAGTTTTCATGTCTACTCGCGCGAGGCGCCGTCAAGGGAAACGCTCTACGGGGCGCGTAAACTGTTCGACGAAATCGCCTATCCCGCGGTCATGCACTGCAAATCCGGCGCGGACCGGGCCGGACTGATGGCGACGCTTTATCTTTTTTTCCATGAAGGCGCGCCGCTCGACGAAGCGATGCAGCAACTCTCGTTCAAATACGGTCACGTCAAAAGCGGCAAGACCGGCGTCATCGATTACGCCTTCGACCTATATCTCGAACACGCCGCGCGGGAAGGAATCGATCTCACGTCGGTCGACTCGTTTTTCGACTGGATTGAGGAAGATTATAACCCGAAGGCGATCAAGGAAACCTATATGGCGACCTGGTGGGGCAATCTCCTGACCGAACGCATCCTGCGGCGGGAATAACGCAGCGGCGAATCAGGCGTTGACCGGCTCTTTTAGTTGCAACGCAGCCAAACGCGCATAGGCGCCGCCTTTGGCCATGAGGTCGTCGTGGCGGCCCTGTTCGATCACGCGGCCTTTATCCATTACTGCAATGAGATCAGCGTTTTTTACGGTCGACAAACGGTGGGCGATGACGAGGGTCGTTCTCCCTTGCTGCAGACCACCCAGCGCCGCCTGCACTTTCGCTTCGGATTCGGCGTCGAGCGCGGAGGTGGCTTCGTCGAGCAGCAGGATCGGCGCATCCTTGAGGAACGCGCGGGCGAGCGCGATGCGCTGGCGCTCGCCGCCAGAGAGATTGGCGCCGCCCTCGCCGACAATCGCATCATAGCCGTTCGGCAAGGCGCGGATGAATTCGTCCGCCGCAGCGGCCTTCGCCGCCTCAATTATAGCCGACTCGCCGGCGTTCGCGCGCCCGAAACCGATATTGGCGCGGACCGTATCATTAAAAAGGATTGCGTCCTGACTGACGACCGCGATCGCGGCGCGCAAGGAAGCGATAGTCGCATCGTTGATATTCCGGCCATCGATGAGAATGTCGCCGGAGTCGGCTTCATAAAGGCGCGCCGCCAAATTGAAGACCGTAGATTTTCCCGCCCCGGACTCGCCCACGAGCGCTGCGGTCGCGCCGGCGGGAACATCGAGCGTAAACCCGTCAAGCGCCGCCCCCCCGCCTTCATAGGAAAACCGCACGTCCCTGAACGCTATTGCGCCGTCGCGCACCGCGAGCGGCGTGGCGGCGGGCGCGTCGACGATGCGCGGCTCGGAATCAATGACCTCCAGCATTCTCTCAAGCGCGGCGAACCCTTCCTGCGCGACCGCATTCAAGGTGCCGAGCCCGCGCGCCGGCTGGGACAAGAGCAAGAGGGCGATAATGAAGGAGACGAATTGCGGCCCGTCGATCGCCCCCGCCATGACACGTAAGGATACCACCGCAACGACGACGGCGAACGCCACCGAACCGATCAGAAAAATGAACGGCTCGTTGAGCGCGCGCATGTAGGCGATCTTCTTCAACAGCGTTAGCCGCCGGTCGAACGCCGCGCCCGCACGCGCCCGTTCATAGTCTTCGAGCTGATAAGTCTTAACCATGCGCGCGCCGGTCACGGTTTCACCGATCAGCGAAGCGACGTCGCCGGCCTGGCCTTGCGCTTCGGCTGAAGCGCCGCGCAGATATTTCCCGATCCGCGCCACCGGCCAGCCGATGACGGGGTATACGAGCAGGACAACCAGAAACAGCACCCAATCGTAATAGATCATGATCGCAAACAGGCCGGCGAGCGTCAGCACGTCGCGCACTGCATTGGCGACCCGCGTCAGCGTTTCCCGCAGAACAAGAACGTCGTTCGTAAACCGCGAAATGATCTGTCCTGACGCGTCGGCGCGCGCTTGCGCGTAATCGAGCTGCATCAGCCGCGCGAACATGTCCTGCTGAAGGTCGCGCAAAACCGACAACGCCGCGCCGAGGCTCATGCGCGACTGGGCGTATTGGGCGCCGGCGTTGACGGCGCCGAGTCCGATCACCAGCGCCGGGCCCCAAATGAGTACGTCCCGCGCGCTCGCCGCGAATCGCGCCGAGCCGCCGGAAAAAGCCGAGTTGATCCATTCGACGCCGAGCGGGATGGCGCTCGCCGACGCCGCATAAACGCCCATCGCCGCCAGCGCGGCCACGAGCCGCGGCCAGTAGCGCGACAGGTAATCGCGCCACAGCCGGGCCGCCAGCACGGCGCTCGAAGCCGAACGCGGCGCGTCCGGCGCGGCGCCTGTCTCAGCAGGGGAATTGCGGCGTGGCACGGGCTTTGGCGATCTCGTCTCTCTCGGGGCCGCGCGCAGCAGCCTATCGGCGCGTCCCATCATTGCGGCGGCCGGGCAATTGTGCAAGCAGTCGGTTACGCGCAAGGTATTGACCCAAAACAGGAAACCCCAGCGCATGTTGAAACGGATCATGAAGTCCGCCTTCGCCGCGCGCCTCGCGAGCTGGCTGATCGGGATTTATATCCGTCTGGTGCACGCAACCTCGCGCTGGACCTTTGTGGGGCGCGAACATTTCGAGACCGCTGAAGTCAAGGGAAAGGGCGTCATTCTGACGTTCTGGCACAGTCGCCTGATGATGGCCGCCACCGTGCGCAACGAAACGGACAGGCGCGTCTATATGCTGGTCTCGGCCCATCGCGACGGCGAAATCATCGCCAATGGCGTAAAGTCGTTCGGGATCGAGTTTATTCGCGGCTCCGCATCCGATCCGAAAAAGCGGTTCAAGAACAAGAACGGCGCGCCGGCGCTGGCGCAGATGATCGCCGCGCTCAAGGAAGGCGCCGTCATCGGAATCACGCCGGACGGACCGCGCGGGCCCGCCATGAAAGCGCAGTTCGGAGTCGTGAAGCTCTCGCTCATGTCGGGCGCGCCGATCCTGCCCGCCGCTTATTCAACCTCGCGCGGGCGGTTTCTGAAGACCTGGGACATGTTTTTGTTGGCCGCCCCCTTTTCCCGCGGCTATTACGTAGCGGGTCCGCCGATTGAAGCGCCTGAAAACAACGATTCCAAACGGCTCGAAGAAAAACGGCTCGAACTTGAAAGGGCCTTGAACAGGGCGGCGGCTGAAGCCGACCGGCTCGCCGGCCGGCGTTCCCCGGCGCCTGAGGCCGCGCCGACCGCTCTGGAGCCGCAAATGATACCGGAGATGACGGAAGACACGACTTTCCTGAGCGATCCGCGCCTGACGGAATCGCGCCGGCGCATGCCCGGGCTGCAAGAGCCTCTGGGCCTCCGATTCTATCGCGCCGCAAGCCGGGCGGCGGAGCCGGTGGCGTCTCTGGCGCTGCACCGGCGCATGAAAGCAGGCAAGGAAGACCCCGCGCGCATTCGTGAAAGGCGCGGGATCGCCGGGCGGGCGCGGCCGGAGGGCGCGCTTGTCTGGATTCACGGCGCCAGCGTCGGCGAGTCGCTTTCCGTCCTGCCGCTGGTCGAGCGCCTGCGCGAACGCCGGCCCGAACTTCAGTTCCTCGTCACGACCGGAACCGTCACCTCGGCCAGATTAATGAACGAACGCCTGCCGCCCGGCGCCGTGCATCAATTCATTCCGCTCGACCACCCGCGTTACGTCGCGTCGTTTCTTGATCATTGGCGCCCGCAGGCGGCGTTTTTCGTCGAGTCGGAATTCTGGCCGAACCTCATTGTCGAAGCGCGACGACGCGTACAGTTTATGGCCGTCGTCAACGGCCGCGTCTCGCCGAAATCTTTCGAAGGTTGGACGAAAAGACCGCGCACCATCAAATACCTTCTCTCCGCTTTCGACCTCATTATGGCGCAGGACCATCAAAATGCGGAGCGCCTTGAAACGTTGTCCGGCGTGCAGGTGCTGATGTTCGGAAATCTGAAAAACGCTGCGCCGCCTCTGCCGGCGAACGATAGCGCGTTTGAGGAGCTTTGCGGCCAGATTGAAGACCGTCAGATATGGCTGGCGGCCAGCACGCACCCAGGCGAAGAGGAAATCGTTTTCAGCGCGCATAATCTTCTGAAGCCGGATTTTCCGCGCGTTCTGACATTTAATGCGCCGCGCCATCCCGAACGCGGGGACGAAGTCGCCGCGCTGGCGGCCGAGGCCGGGCTTTGCATCGCGCGCCGGTCGAAGAAAGAGCCGATAACGCCGTCGACCGACGTCTATCTCGCCGACACGCTGGGAGAACTCGGGCTGTTTTATCGTTTGAACGACATCGCCTTTGTCGGCGGCGGATTGAACCCGAAAGGCGGCCATAATCCGCTGGAGCCGGCGCGTCTCGGAACCGCGATTCTGCACGGCCCGCACACGTTCAATTTCGTCGAGACCTACGGGGAAATGCGCAGCGCCGGCGGCGCGGCGCTTATCCGCAACGACCGCGAGCTGGCGACCGCCGTGCGCCGACTCTTAAGCGACGACAAGACCCGAAACGCCATGGCGGAAACGGCGGGACGCGCTGCGGGCGAGAGCGCCGAACGCGTGCTGGCCGAAATCTGCGACGCTCTGCTCGCGCAGATGCCTGAGGAAGCGCACGCGTCATGATGCGCGAACCGTGGTTCTGGCGCTCCTCGTCCCTGACAGCGCGAGTCATCGCAGCGAGCCTCGCGCCTACAGCTGGCCTTTACGACCTGGTCCAGCGCACGGTTGCGAAGCCGTCGCGACCCGCGCGCGCGCCGGCGCCGGTCATTTGCATCGGCGCAGCCACCCTCGGCGGCGTCGGTAAAACCCCGTTCGCACTGATGCTGCACGACCTCCTTAAATCAGAGGGTGTAACGGCGGCCTTCCTGACGCGCGGTTATGGCGGGCGCGAGGCCGGCCCGCTGCCGGTTAACCCATCCGTACACGATGCGATCGATGTCGGCGACGAGGCGCTGCTTCTGGCGCAACGCGGCCCAACCTGGGTAGCGCGCGACCGCGCCGCCGGCGCAAATGCGGCGGCGATGGCCGGCGCTTCGGTTCTCATCATGGATGACGGCTATCAGAACCGCTCCATTGAAAAGACTTTGTCGATCCTCCTGATCGACGCCGCCGATCCGGCCGGCAACGGGCATGTGTTTCCAGCCGGACCCCTGCGCGAGCCGATGGCGCGCGCCGTCGCGCGCGCCGATATTGTTGCATTCGTTTCAAATGAGCCCGACGCGCCGCCGGCGCCCGAAACGCAAGCGCTGGCGCAAAACAAGCCTGCTCTGCGCGTCTGGCTCGAGACCGCGGACGCGCCGGCTCCGCAGAAGGTCGTTGCGTTTTGCGGCGTCGGCGCGCCGCGTCGGTTTTTCGACCTGCTTGAATCGCTCGGGTTTGAAGTGATTGAAAAATACGCCTTTCCCGATCATCACCCTTATGCGCCGGCGCACCTTGAACGCCTGCGCAGACAGGCGGCGCGTGAAAACGCTGCGCTCATAACGACGGAAAAGGATTTTGCGCGGCTGCCGGCGCATTCTCGCAACGGCGTGCTGACTCTGCCAGTAATCATGCGCGCCGACCGGCCCGATATGCTTCGACAGCGCGTGCTTGAAGCCGTCGCGGCGGCGCGCCGCGATAACGGATCGCCGCAATGACTAACGCCCAGGCAAAGGACGCTTTCGACATCGCCTTGCCCGAGCGTCGGTCGGACCGTCCGGTCACGCTTGCGCACCGGATCGAGCATCTTCTGGCCAAAACGCTTTTTGCGGGCCTGCGTCCGCTGGACGTCGAGCGCGCCTCGGCGATTGCAGGCGGATTCACGCGGACCGTGGGCCCGCTCATTCGCAGCGTATCGCACCGGGCCGAAGACAATCTGCGCCATGCGTTTCCCGACTGGGACGAAGAAAAAGTTCGCAAAACGACCCGCGAGGTTTGGGAAAATCTCGGCCGCACCGCCGCCGAGTTCGCCTTCCTGAAAGAATTCCGCCCGTTCGAGGACGGCGGCCGCGTCGAGATCGTCGGCGAAGAAAGGCTTCGCGCGATCGCCGCTGGCGACGGCCCGGTGATTTTCGTCTCCGGCCACTTCGCCAACTGGGAGGTGATGTCGATCGCTTTCCATCGAGCCGGGATCGACTACGGCGTTGTATATCGCGCGGCGAACAACCCCCTGGTCGACGAGATGATTATCCGCAAGCGCGCCAAAGTGATGTCGCGCCGACAGATCCCTAAAGACAAGCGCGGCGCGCGGGCGCTTGTCGAGACGCTTAAAGCCGGCCGCTCGCTCGCCATGCTCGTCGACCAGAAGCTCAATGACGGGATTTCCGTTCCGTTCATGGGACGCGACGCGATGACGGCGCCGTCGGCCGCGCGTTTATCGTTGCGCTTTGACGTTGCGGTCGTTCCGGTGAGCATCGAACGTCTCAAGGCTGCGCATTTTCGCGTGATAATCAATGATCCGATCGCGTTCCATCCGGGCGGCGATCTGAATGAAGACGTGACGGCGCTCACAACGCGAATCAACGAAGCGCTCGAGCGCGACATTCGCGCCCGTCCCGGCCAGTGGCTGTGGTTCCACCGCCGATGGACGCCGCCGCCGGCGCGGTAGGTTTCAAAAAAGGCGCGGTCAGTCTTCGGCCGTCTTGCATTCGCCTTTGTAGGCGACGGAAGCGCCGCGGGAGGCAGCTTTACAGGCGTTCGAATAGGTCTCGCCGTCGCAGCCGCAGACCGGCTCGTAAACGGCGGCGCAGATGTCCGGTTTGACTGTGCAAGCTCCAGCCGCATCGGCGATATTGACGCAGGCGGCCTCTTCATAGCGGCAATAGGCGTCTTCGTTCTTGCATTGGATCCCGGCGATCCCGCCGCACATGCCGCCGATCTCGCCGATCTCCGGTCCGGCTGGCGTTTCGTTATTATGGGTCGCGCACCCGACCGCAACAAGAACGCCTGCGAGAATTCCGGAAGAGCGCACGAGCGGCCGACTATTCGATTTTCGAAACCCTCTCCTCCGCTCATCCCGGCGGAAGCCGGGATCCAGATCGGAATCAGCCCTGGATCCCGGCTTCCGCCGGGATGAGCGGGGTTTGAATTCCATATTCCACAGCAACAACGGAACAGGCGGAATTTTAATCATCGCCCTTCTTCATCTGGGACTGCATGTAGCGCTGCTCGCCGACTTTTTCGATCAATTCAAGCTGGGTTTCGAGGAAATCAATATGCTCTTCCTCGGACTCGAGAATATCAGTCAAGAGGTCGCGGCTGACGAAATCGCGTGCTTCCTCGAAGTAGGCGATAGCCTCCACATAAGCGGGATGGGCGCGTTGTTCGGCCCTTAAATCGCATTCAAGGCATTCCTTTACGGTCTCGCCGATATAAACCTTGTCGAGGTCCTGAACGTTCGGAAGTCCTTCGAGAAAAAGTATGCGCTCGATGAGTTCGTCCGCATGCTTCATTTCATCGATGGATTCGTCATATTCGATCTTGGCGAGCCGGTCGAAACCCCAATTCTTATACATCCGTGCGTGAAGGAAATACTGGTTGACCGTCGTAAGTTCGAGCTTGAGGGCTTTGTTGAGATGCTCAAGAACTTTGGCGTCGCCTTTCACTACGTTCTCCTCAGGTTGCGCATCGCGACAAAATAGAGGATCCGGCGGCGCGTCCAAGGTCTATTTGTGCAAGCGAGAAGCATTTGCATGAGTGCGCCGCCGCGCACGGCCGGGCGGCGGGCGATCAGGATTTCAGAAAATTCGGACGAACCGCAACCCTGCCTATTCGGCGGCGACGCGGATCGGGTTCCGGCTTTCGCGGGCATCCTCGATCATCTGCGCCACGTCGGGGAGGCACTTGCCGCAGCGCGGGCGCCGTCCGCAACTGCGGAAGACGTCAGCCACGCAGCGGGCCGGCCGACGGGCGGCGGCTTCAAGCTCCCGGTCTTTCAAGGCGTTGCAGATGCACACATACATGGCCGGTCGATCCTGCGGTGCGGCGGCCCCGCTTTTATGGGTGCGCGCCAGCGACTCCATCACCCGTTAGATGGTGCAATTAAGAATGATTGTCAATTACAAAAGCGTTAATCCGCCTGTGCGCCTTTCGTCGCAGGCATGGCGCCGGCCAGGAGCTGCGGATCGACCAGGCGGCCCGTCCATTTGACGCTCCAGTGCATATGCGGGCCGGTGGCGCGGCCGGTGGCGCCCACAGCGCCAATCACTGCGCCTTTCGCCACATGCTGGCCGGGCCGAACGTCGAGGCGGGACATGTGCATGATGGCGCTCTCCAACCAGTGGCCGTGATCAATGAGCACCAGCCCGCCCTCGAAATACATGTCCGGTTCAGCCAGCCGGACGATCCCGTCGGCCGGCGCTCGGATCAGCGCCCCTTCCGGCGCGGCCACGTCGACGCCGGAATGGGGCCGCTTGGGCTCGCCGTTCAGGATGCGCTGGGAGCCGAAAACGCCGCTCACTACGCCCTTGATCGGCCAGTCGAACCCGCCGGCCCAGTCGGCCGCTTCTTGCGTCGTCTGGCGAGCGGCTTTTTTCTTTTCGCTGTCGACGGCGATCTTGGCGAGCTGTTCTTCCGTAAAGCCCGACACTTTCGACTGGTCGAGCCCGTCAATGCGCTGGACGGGAAAATCCCGGTCTTCAATTTCAAGCGCCTGTCTCTCGACAGTTCCATCCGGCAGCGTGATCACAAGAAGTGCGGTGAGCGCGTTGTCGCGTTCGAAGCCGATAACGAAACGGCCGCCTTCGTCGACCATCACGTCGGCGCCGTCGAGGCGCACCGTCGCGCCCGGCTCGGTGTGGCCGAACGCCAGCCCGCCCTGTGCAAAATGGCCTTCCAGCGTGAAGCGCTCGGGCGCGCTCTTGAAGACTTTCTGGCGTTTCTCGACCTGCTGCATGGCTTCGGCGAAATCGGCGCGGCGGGCGAGCATGTTGGTGTTTTCCAGCTCGAAAATGGCGAGCGGCGGCGGCGTCGGTTTTTCGGGCGTCGCAGTCGTCTGGATCGCGCGGTCGAAGTCGCGTGTCATGATCGCGCCCGGTTCTTCGGTGCGCGCGTCGGCGCGCCTGTCAGACGCGGCGGTCGCGCAGGCGTCGCATGCAATCAGCGCCGCCAGGCTGGCCAGAGCAATCGCACCCCTCATGAAGCGTCCTCCTTTCCGCTGGCGCGCCTGAACCCTTCGAGCGCGGACGCCGCATCGGCGTAGGCTTCCTGCGCATCCACGTTCCAGTAACGCAACTCTTGCAGCGGAATACGCGCGCCGGTCACCGCGCAGCGCACAAAGCCGCCCGGCTTGACGACCTCGAAATCCGCGTCGTGATATTCAAGCACCGCCTCGGCGCCGTCTCCAACCAAATCGAGCGGGTTCATGGGCTTATCTTGCATAAATCCAGATTACTGTGATTTCGTCCCCGATTATCGCAAGGCCGGGCGGCTAGTCAAAAAGCGATTTCTGTTGTGGACGCGATCCCGGCTTTTTGGCGGTGCGCGCCGGTTTGGCGGCGGCCTTGCCCGCCTTGGACACGCCGGCTGTCGCCGCGCCAAATACGATTGCGCGGGCGGCGTCGGCGAACTGGATTTCGCCTTTTGCGCCTTCCTCCGCCGCATCCGATCGGCGGATGAGCGCGCCGGCCTCGTCGCGCACCAGCGCAAAGCCGCGGGCCAGCACGTTCTCATAAGAAAGCGACGCAAGAAGCTTGGCGCTCGAAGCAAGCCGGGAGGATGAAGTTTCGACTGCGCGCCGAGCCGATGCGGCGAAGCGCGCGGCGAGGCTTTCAAAACGCTTTTCTCCGTCTGCGGATAGCCTCGCCATCAGCCGCGGCGAGAGCCTGAGGCGCGCAAGCATGGTCGCCGCGCGGTCGAGCCGCGCCCGCAAGGCGCCCTTCAGCCGGTCCGCGGCGCGGTCGAGACGCTGCGCGACCGAACCGAGAAGGTCATCAGGCCGGCCGAGCCCGCGGCTCGCCGCAACGAGCGCGGTTCGGCGCGTCTCAAATGCGCGCGCGGCGGCCGAGGCGATGCGGCGCTCCTTGTTGAGGATTTCCGAGACAAGCTCAGCGCGCACCGGCGTGGCGATTTCGGCCGCCGCCGTCGGGGTCGGGGCGCGTCTGTCGGCCACGTAGTCGATAAGCGTCGTATCGGTTTCGTGGCCGACAGCGGAAATCAGTGGAATGGCGCTTGCAGCCGCCGCGCGCGCGACGATTTCTTCGTTGAAGCACCACAAGTCTTCGAGCGAGCCGCCGCCGCGCGCGACGATCAGAACGTCCGGGCGCGGAATGACGCCGCCTTCGGACAGGGCGTTGAACCCCTCGATCGCGGCGACGATCTGCGCCGCCGCCGTCTCGCCCTGCACCAGCGTCGGCCAGACGATCACAGGGCGCGGAAAACGCTCACGCAGGCGATGGAGAATATCGCGAATAACGGCGCCCGACGGCGAGGTGACGACGCCGATCACATCCGGCAGAAACGGCAGCGGCTTTTTGCGCTCGGGCGCGAACAGGCCCTCCTGGCTAAGCTTTTTCTTGCGCTCCTCGAAAAGCGCCATCAGCGCGCCGACGCCGGCGGGCTCGAGCGAATCAATGACGATCTGATAGCGCGACTGGCCGGGAAAGGTCGTCATACGACCGGTCGCGACGACCTCCATGCCCTGCTCCGGCTTGATTTTGAGGCGCGCCGCCATGCCCTTCCACATGACGCCGGAAAGCACCGCCTTATCGTCTTTGAGGTCGAGATAGACATGGCCGGAGCCGGCGCGCACAACGCGCCCGAGCTCGCCGCGCACCCGCACGAGCCCGAAACCCTCCTCGATGACGCGCTTGACGGCGCCGGCGAGTTCCGAAACGGAATATTCGTGAATGTTGCCGACAGAAGGTTCCGCCATGCGGTCTTTTAAAGCACAATTCGGGGCGCCGCCAACGCGCGCCTTCAATAGCCCGGACTTCGCCTTATGCAGCCTGCAATGACCTCGACCGCCGCACCCGGCCCGCTGTCGCGGGCGATGGGCGCGTTCGCCGGGCGGATGGGGCCGGTCGTCCTTATGTATCATTCGGTCGAGCAAGGCGCGGGAAGGCCCGACTGGCCGTGGGCGGTCTCGCTCGAAGAATTTCGCAACCAGATTAGCTATCTCGTTTCCGAAGGATGGACGTTTCTTCGCCTCGACGGGCTAAACCCCGACGCGCCGGCGCAAGCAAAGCAGGTCGTCATAACGTTCGACGACGCTTACGCCGACACGCTGCAGGCGGCCGAAATTCTCGCCGGCGCCGGACTTTCCGCCTCCTGGTTCGTCGTCTCGAGCGCGATGGGCGGCTACACGACCTGGAAGGATGACCCCGCGCTCCAGCGCGAGACGCTGCGGCCGGACGCCCTGCGCGACCTCGCCGCGGACGGCATGGAAATCGGCGGCCATTCGAGAAGCCACAAGCGGCTCGCTGAAATCGGCGCGGCCGAATGCGCCGATGAAATCACGCTCTGCAAAAAGGAAATCGAGAACGCGCTGGGGAAGGAAATAACGAGCTTTGCTTATCCTTACGGAAATTACTCCGCCGCCGTCGCGCAAGAAGTCGAACGCGGCGACTTTCATCGCGCCTGCACGACGGAAAACGGCCCGGCGTTCTTCGACGCAGACCCGTTCCTCATTCGCCGCCTCGCTGTCACGGCCGAATGCACGCTGTCGGAATTTGCCCGTAAACTCTTTTTACTGAACGACCATCCCGGGCTTCGCGGCTTCGTGCGGTCGGCGCGACGGACATTCAAAGGCCCGCGCGCCGCCGCATAACGCCCGCGTCTGCTGTCGAACCGCCTGTTGAAAACGACGTTTCGCGCAATGCGTGTTTTCCGGAAGGCGAATTTCGCTCATACTCCGCTCCTGCCGCGCTACCGGCGCGAACAGGGGGAGATTGATAATGAAACCGCTGACGAAAAAGGGTCTTTTTCTCGGGGCCGGCGCCGCAGCGCTCGCTCTTTCCGGCGTGACGTTCGACATACAGCGCAGAAACGCCGACGAAGGCGCGCCGTTCCTCAATCCGCTCTTGATGGCGCGCGCGCTTTGCGGCGACAATGGCGATGGACTCGCCAAACGGCGCGCCTTTTTCATCCGGGCCGCGCAAGCCTATGCGAAGGAGACCGCGACGTCCGCCGGCGACGGTCCCGCGCTTTGGCCCAATCTCGGTGATATTCACCTCGCTGTATCGACTCAGAGCGAAGATGCCCAAGCTTACTTCGACCAAGGTCTCGCCTTTACCTATGGGTTTAATCACGAAGAAGCCGTCGACGCATTCCGGCGCGCTCAAGAACTCGATCCGGATTGCGCCATGTGCTTCTGGGGCGAAGCCTTCGCGCTCGGCCCCAACATCAACGCGCCGATGACCGAAGACGCCGCCGCGCCCGCCTTTGCGGCGCTGACGAAAGCGGTCGAACGCGCCGCCGGCGCAAGCGAAAAGGAACAGGCTCTCATCGCCGCGCTCGAAAAACGGTATGTGGAGCATCCTCCGGCCGACCGGAGCGCGCTCGACGCCGCCTTCGCCGACGCCATGGACGCGCTGGCTGTCCGGTTCCCCGACGACGATTTCATCGCGGCGCTCGCCGCCGAAGCCAATATGGACACCCAGCCCTGGAATTACTGGGCCGCTGACGGCAGAACGCCGTACGGGCGCACGGCGCGCACGATTTCCTTGCTTGAGGCGGTTCTCGCGCGCAACCCGAACCACCCGGCCGCCATTCATCTTTACATCCACATGACCGAAGCCTCGCGCGACCCCTATCGCGCCGCCGAACACGCCGAAAAGCTCGCCGGCCTCGCCCCGGGGCTCGGGCATCTTGTGCATATGCCGTCGCATACTTTCTATCGCATTGGGCGGTTCGGCGATTCCCTGAAAACGAACATCGACGCCGTACACGCCGACGAGGAATTCCTGTCGATGTCGCGTGATGCGAGCATTCTTTACGAATACGGCTACTACACGCACAACATCCATTTCGCGATGACATCGGCGCAGATGGCCGGCGACAGCGCGACCGCGCTTGGCATGGCCGAAAAGCTCGACGCCAGACTGCCGATCGACATGGCGAGCACGGCACCCTGGGTGCAGCCGATCAAGGCCGCGCCCTATTTCGCGATGGTTCAGTTCGCCGAACCGCAAGCGATTCTCGGTCTTCCCGACCCGGGCGACGCACTACCCTTCCTGCGCGGCGCATGGCGCTATGCGCGCGGCGAGGCGTTTGCTCGTCTCGGCGAAGCGGACAAGGCTCGCGCGGAAACCGAAACAATCAGTACACTGATGAATGAGATCGATTTTTCGGCGCTTGAGGCGGGCGGCGTTCCCGTCTCCGGAATCCTGAACATCGCGCGGCTCACCGTGCTCGCCCGCGCCGCCGCGGCCGAAGGCGATTACACCGCCGCCATCGAGGCGATGGAGGAAGCCGTCGCGATACAGGAAGGCCTGCCCTACACCGAACCGCCCTTCTGGTATTATCCCGCGCGCCAGACGCTTGCGGCGATGCTGCTCAGAGACGGTCAAGCCGAGCGCGCCGAACACATGTTCCTGCAAACCCTGGCGGAGTCGCCCAACAACGCCTGGGCGCTCTACGGGCTTTCGCGGGCTTACGCAGAACAAGACGCAAGGAACGGCGAGAAATACGCAAAGGCGCTCTTTAAAGAAGCCTGGCTCGGACCGAAAAACGCCGCCAGCCTCGACCGGCTTTAGGGCGGTCGGGACGGCCTATTTCTCCCGTTCCGCCTTTTCCAGCGCTTTTTCCAGCTTCTCGAGTTCTTTCTGGGTGAGCTCGGAGTCGTCGCGCAGAGTCCAGCCCGGTTCGATCGGCGCGGCGCCGACATTGACGTCGTCCGAGATCGAACCGACCGGGTCCATCGATGCATCGACGCCAGCGCGGCGAAAATCGGTGAGGTCCTTGATGCGTTCCTCGTCTTCAATTCTTTGCGCCGCGTCAGGGCCGACGACCGTTGCAAGCCCGCCGCCGCCGCCTTTCGTTCCGTCCGCACGGTCGGCGCGTAGCAGGCGGATGGCCTCCGACCAGTCTTCGCCGCTCGATCCCGGCGTCCAGCCGGAGCGAATTTCGACCCGGCCGGCGCATTCGGCCGCCTTGTCGGGATCGATGAATTGTTCGGGACAGTAGATCGCCACCACGCCCGACGAACCGGGACTGACGGCGACTTCGCCTTCCGGCAGGTCGACCATAGGCAGTGGCAGGCGCGAGGGCGCCATGAACGGATCCTGATCGAACATATCGTCATTGGCGACAGGCTCTTCTTCCGGCGGCGTTTCGAGCGCTTCTTCGGCGCCGGCCGCCTCTTCTTCTTCGCCAGCGCGGTCTTCGCCCGTCTCGCTTTCCTCAAGAAGTTCGTCGACGCCGGCGGGCTCCTGCTGCGCCGGCTCGGGTTCGACAAGTGGTTCGGCGTCTTCAGCCGGCGCCTGAGTTTGTTCTTCTTCGGGCCCCGTCGGTTCGAGCGCGTCGTCGCCCGGCGCCGGAATGAGTTCCTCGGCTTCTTCCGCCGTCGGTTCGGGAATGAGCGGTTCGGGTTCGGGCTCGCCGGGCGCGGCGAAGACTTCTTCCGGCGTCAGGTCGAGAACCGGCTCGGGCTCGGGTTCTGGCTCCGGCTCGATTTCGGGCTCGGGGGCGGCTTCCGGTTCCGGAACCGGTTCGGGCTCGGGTTCCGGTTCGAGTTCGGGATCTTTGATAATTTCCGGTTCGGACTCCGGTTCGGGCTCCGGCTCCGGCGTAATTTCCGGGTCCCGCAACTCGGGAACCAAAGGCTCCTGCGGCAGGTCGACCATCACCACGGAAATTGTGTCCCGCGGCGCGTTGGGCAGCCAGATGCGCACCTTGCCGAACACCGCCAGCAGCGTCAGGACGGAGAAATTTATGGCGAACGCCAACAGGACGGCGGCGAGTTGCCGCCGCCGGTCATTGGCGGCGAGCCGGTCGAGAAAACGCGCGCTCGCCGCTCCCAACCTGCCCATCGGGCTCCGCCAGCCGCCGCGTGCAGCCCTCAACGCCTGAGCGCGCTCCTGCCGGGCGCGGGCGCGCGCGACCGCCCGGCGCAGCTTGGCGCGCGCATCAGCCGGCGCGGGGTCCGGCGCGGGATTGGCCGGATCCGTTTCAGACGCCATTGATCCCACCCGGCGCGGCGCTGAACCCGGACTTATCGAACCCTCGCGAGGCGCTCGTGACGGTTCGAGAAATCCGGGTTACACGCGGTGACAAAGGAAGGAGAAAGCCCAAATGAAGGTCCTGTTGATCGGCGGCGGCGGACGCGAGCATGCGCTGGGATGGAAAATTGCGCAAAGTCCGCGACTTTCAAAGCTATATCTGGCGCCGGGCAACCCCGGACTCAATCGGCTGGGCGAACCTCTTGGCTTCGGAGACGGCGACGTTGACGCCATCGTGAACGCCGCCGTCGAGAAATCCGTCGATCTCGTGGTCGTCGGGCCGGAAGCGCCGCTCGCAGCAGGGCTCGCCGACCGGCTGCGCCAGCAGGGCGTCCTCTGCTTTGGCCCGTCGCGGGAAGCCGCGCAACTTGAATCTTCGAAAGGCTATATGAAGGACCTCTGCGCCGAAATCGGCGCGCCGGCCGCCGCCTACGCCCGGTTCCGCGACGCCGGGGCGGCGAAAGCCGATCTGCGGGAACGCGCTGCGCCCTATGTGATCAAAGCCGACGGCCTCGCCGCCGGCAAGGGGGTGGTTATCGCCCAAACCCTCGCTGAAGCCGATGAGGCGGTCGACGCCATGTTCGCCGGCGAATTCGGCGACGCCGGCGCGGAGATCGTCATCGAAGATTTCCTTCAAGGCGAAGAGGCGAGTTTTTTCGTCATCACCGATGGCGAAACGATCCTGCCGCTCGTCGCCGCTCAGGATCATAAACGCGCCTTTGACGGCGATACGGGCCCTAACACCGGCGGCATGGGCGCCTATTCGCCGGCGCCGGCATTTACGCCCTTCGTCTGCGAACAGACCATGACGCGGATTATCGAGCCGACGATCGCAGCGATGCGCGCGCGCGGCGCGCCTTATTGCGGCGTGCTTTATGCGGGTCTGATGATCACGGGTGAGGGGCCGAAACTCATCGAATATAATGTGCGCTTCGGCGATCCCGAATGCCAGGCGCTGATGCGCCGGTTGAAGAGCGATCTTCTTCCCGTCCTTTACGCCGCCGCGACCGGATCGCTTCAAAGCCATGCGCTCGACTGGTCGGATGACGCCGCCGCCCTCGTCGTGCTGGCGGCGAAGGGTTATCCGGGCGCCTACGAAAAAGGCTCGCCGATCAAGGGCGTTGCGGCGGCGAACGCGCTGCCCGGCGTCGTTGTTTTTCATGCCGGCGCGAAAGAGCAGGACGGCGGATTGGTTGCAAACGGCGGCAGAGTGCTGAACGTCACCGCGACTGGCGCGACAATCGGCGAAGCGATCGCGCGCGCCTATCGCGGCGTCGAGACGATTGACTGGCCGGGCGGATATTACCGTCGCGACATCGGCTGGAGCGCGCTGGAGCGCGAGAGATGAACGCGGACCTGATAAATTGAAAATCCTGTTCCCGTCATCCCGCGCGCAATGCAGCACATGAGCGCTGTTTTGCAGACACGGGACCGCTATCGTCAGGTCGGGCGGAGTACGTTGCAACCGGTCCCGGATCAGCGCAGCAGCGCTTCACGTTGCAGCGCATCCGGGACGACGCTGTTTTCAGATCCCATTACAAAAAGGACCACCCCCAATGACCGCGTTTTTCACTGTCTTCATCTCCATCTTTCTCGCCGAACTGGGCGACAAGACACAGCTCGCAACGCTATTGTTCGCCTCAGAGGGCGCGCGCTCGAAGCTTCTTGTTTTCTTCGCCGCCGGCTCGGCGTTGCTTGCGGCGACGGCTGCAGCGGTGCTCCTCGGAGCGGCGGCGGATCGCTGGCTTTCCGCCCTTCCGCTGAAACTCATCGCCGGGATTGGATTTATCGCCATCGGCGGGTTTATGATCTTCGAGCATTTTCAGAACGCCGCCTGAAGGGCCGAAGACCGCATGTCAAACGATCCGGGTACTGATTTTACGGGACTGGGCGACACGCCCGACCACCTGAAATTCGATGAAACGGCGCTCGCGCGTTACATGGCGCAGCAAGTGGACGGGTTCGCCGGACCGCTAACTGTCATGAAATTCAGGGGCGGCCAGTCGAACCCGACCTATCTTATCGATACGCCTGCGAAGAAATACGTCCTGCGCCGTAAGCCGCCCGGCAAGCTTCTTCCGTCGGCCCACGCCGTCGAGCGCGAATACAGGGTGATGACAGCGCTCCACGCGGAAGGCTTTCCCGTCCCGAGGACTTATGCGCTGTGCGAGGATCCGGACGTCGTCGGCACGGCGTTTTTCATTATGGATTTCGTCGAGGGCCGCATTTTCTGGGATTCGAGCCTGCCGGAAGCCGCGCGTGAGGAACGCCGTCCGCTTTTTTTCGCGCTTGTCGACACGATGGCCGATCTTCATCGCATCGATTACGAAAAAGCCGGGCTTAGCGATTTCGGCAGACCCGGGAATTATTTCGAGCGCCAGATCGGGCGCTGGTCGAAGCAATACAAGGCGTCCGAAACCGATCCGATCAGGGAGATGGACGCGCTCATCGACTGGCTGCCGACGGCCATTCCCGACGACGATGCAACGACGATCGTGCATGGCGATTTCCGCTTCGACAATGCGATCATGCACCCGAGCGGGCCGCGTCCGCTTGCGGTGCTCGACTGGGAGCTGTCGACGCTCGGCCATCCGCTGGCGGACTTCACCTATTTCCTGATGGTCTGGCATTTTCCGCCGAATGTTCGCGGCGGCCTCGCCGGGCGCGACCTTGAGGAACTGGGCATACCCTCGATCGAAGAGGCGGTTGCGCGCTATTGCGAAAAAACCGGCCGCGACGGCCTGCCCGATCTCGACTTCTGCCTCGCCTACAACATGTTCCGGCTCGGCTCGATTGCGCAGGGGGTTTACGCCCGCGCCCTGCAGGGCAACGCCTCGTCTGAACGGGCGCTTCAGATCGGCGACCAGATTCGGCCGCTGGCGGCGCTCGCCTGGTCTTACGCCGAACGGGCCGGGGCCTAAACTCAGCTTGCATGGGCCACGCCGGACCGATATTAATTGCGGTTGCAACCAATTTTGTTTCGACGCATCCGGCCGGGGACCGGCGCAAATGACCGACCATGAAACCGAAATCCGGCGCCTGATCGCGCTTCAGACAGAGGCCCAACGCGCCGAAGGCCCGCCCTCGGCCGATGAACGCATCGCGCGCATGCAGACCATGATCGCGCAGTTCGCAAAACACGCCGACAATATCTGCGCGGCGGTCAACGAAGATTTCGGCGCGCGCAGCGACGTGCTGTCGATGATGACCGAAATCATGGCGCCGCTGCACGCCTATCAGGACTCGGCGGCGCATGTTCGCGAGTGGATGCAGCCGGAAAAGAGAACGCCGCACGCCCCGTCCGAACAGGAGCCGGAAGCGTGGATCGACTATCAGCCGGTCGGCGTTGTCGGAATCATGAGCCCGTGGAACACGCCGATCAATCTTGCGGTCTCGCCTCTGTTCGGCGTTTTCGCCGCCGGCAATCGCGCCGTCATCAAGCCGTCGGAGCTGACGCCGCGTTCGAGCGCGTTGTTGAAGGCGATGGTCGAGGATGCTTTCGACGAGAGCGTGCTCGCCGTCGTCACCGGCGACGCCGAGGTCGGCAAGACCTTCTGCCGGATGCCGTTTGATCATCTTGTTTTTACCGGCGGCACGGAGATCGGGCGCCACATCATGCGCGGGGCGGCGGAAAATCTGACGCCGGTGACGCTAGAGCTTGGCGGCAAGTCGCCGGTGATTATTTCGAAAAGCGCCGATTTCGATACGGCGGTCGAAAAGATCATGTTCGGCAAGTCGATGAATTCGGGCCAGGTTTGCGTCGCACCTGACTATGTGCTGACGCCGGCGGGAACGACCGAACGGTTTGTCGACCGGGCGCGCGAGATCGTCTCCGGCTATTATCCGACGATCCGCGACAATCCCGACTACACCGCCATCGTCAACGACCGCCACTATGCGCGGCTTAAAGGCTATCTCGACGACGCCAGGGAAAAAGGCGCGCGCATCGTCGAGGTCAACCCGGCCGATGAAGACTTCTCCCAGCAGCCGCACCGGAAAATCCCGCCGACGTTCGTGCTCGATGTCGCCGACGACATGGCCATCGCGCGGGAGGAAATCTTCGGCCCTCTTCTGATCGTTCAGGAATATGGCGAGATCGGCGAAGCGATTGCGCATGTGAATGCGCGGCCGCGGCCGCTGGCGCTCTATTATTTCGGCGCGGACGAAGCCGACCGCGACCAGGTGCTGTCGCGCACTGTATCGGGAGGCGTCACCGTCAACGACGTGATGCGCCACTTCCACCAGCATGATCTGCCGTTCGGCGGCGCGGGGCCCAGCGGCATCGGCCGTTATCACGGGATCGACGGCTTCAGGGAGTTTTCGAACGCACGCGCTGTCTTCGCCGTTAATGAGGCGCCGATCGTGCGCGGGCCGATGCAGCCGCCGTTCCCCGACGCCGCCCGCGAGGCCCTGCGCAAGCAGATAAAGTCTGCGGGCTGAACAGCGAACGCTGCGGAATTCCCTCCCCTTGGAAAGCGGAGGGTTAGGGTGGGGATTTGTTGCAGCATCCTTCACAGTCGGACCAATCCCTCCTCTGACCCCTCCCTTTCCAAAGGAGGGGAACCAAGCTGAGCAAAACGCGTAGGAAGAGCGGAGGCGAAAGCGTAAAACACTGCGTGCAAGAAGGGTCCGCATTGCGGCGGGCGGCTATCTTGGATAGACTGCGCGCAAAGTTGGCCCCATTGCTTATACATTGTAAATGAACGCAGAATCAGAATTCGCCGAAAAAATCGAAGCGCTGTGCGCGGCCCGCTCGAACCGGCCGGAAGCGCTCATCGAAATTCTCCATGACCTTCAGTCCGAAACGGGCGCCGTTTCGCGCGAGGCGGTTCCCGTGATCGCCAAAGCGCTCAATCTCTCGCGCGCCGACGTATACGGCGTGGTTTCCTTCTATCACGACTTCCGGGACGCGCCGGCCGCCGGCCCCGTCGTGAAACTCTGCCGGGCCGAAGCCTGTCAGGCGCTCGGCTGCGAGACGCTGGCCGACGCGCTGCATGCGAGCCCGCCGGGCGTCGGCGGCAGGAAAGCGGTGATTGAAACGGTCTATTGCCTCGGCAATTGCGCGCTCGGACCATCCGCAATGGTCGGCGAGCGGCTCATCGGCCGCGCGAACGCCGACAAGATCGCGCACGCGCTCGATGACGAAACGGCGCGGCGCGCAGGCGGCGAGCATGGCTGAGTCGTACACGGTCTATATCCCGCAGGATTCGTCGGCCTGCTCGGTCGGGGCGAATGAAGTCGCAAAAGCCGTCGCCGACAAGGCGGGCAGAGCGGGACTTGGGATTAAAATCATCCGCACCGGCTCGCGCGGCGCCTTCTGGCTCGAACCGCTTGTCGAGGTCGAGATCGACGGCAAGCGCGTCGGCTACGGGCCCGTCGTCCCTGAACAGGTCGGCGCACTGTTCGAGGCGAAATTCTACGAAGGAGGCAAGCATTCGCTTTCTATCGGTGTTGTCGACGCGCATCCGTTTTTCTCCAGGCAGGAACGGCTGACCTTCGCACGCTGCGGACTCGCCGACCCGCTCGACCTCGACGCCTATCGGCGTCTTGGCGGGCTCAAGGGTCTGCAAAAGGCCGCCGGCCTTTCTCCCGAAGCGATTGTCGAAGCGGTCACGGAATCGGGTTTGCGGGGGCGCGGCGGCGCTGGATTCCCGACCGGAATCAAGTGGAAGACGGCGCTCGCCCAGAAAGCCGACCGCAAATTCATCTGCTGCAACGCCGACGAGGGCGACAGCGGCACTTTCGCCGACCGCATGTTGATGGAGGGCGACCCGTTCCTGCTTCTCGAAGGCATGATCATCGCCGGCTTCGCCGTCGGCGCCGAAGAAGGGCTCGTTTACATTCGCTCTGAATATCCAGCCGCCATTAATGTCATGACGAAAGCGGTCGCCGCGTTCGAAGAAGCAGGCCTCCTCGGCGATAACATCGCGGACTCGGGCCGGGCGTTCCGGATCGAGATCCGCCGCGGCGCCGGCGCCTATATATGCGGCGAAGAATCCTCAATGCTCGACAGCCTCGAAGGAAAACGCGGCGAGGTCCGCGCGCGGCCGCCCATTCCCGCCGTCAGCGGCCTCTTCGGCAAGCCGACGATCGTCAACAATGTGCTCACCCTCGCCGCGGTTCCTTTCATTTTGTCGGAAGGCGCGAAGGCGTACAAAGACTATGGCGAAGGCCGCTCGCGCGGCACGCAACCCTTCCAGCTCGCCGGCAACATCAAGCGCGGCGGGCTTGTCGAAAAAGCTTTCGGCGTCACTTTGCGCGAACTGATCGAGGATTTCGGCGCCGGCACGCTGAGCGGCGATCCTTTACGTGCCGTGCAGGTCGGCGGTCCGCTCGGCGCCTATCTGTCGGCGGGCGAACTCGACCTGCCGATGGAGTATGAAGCGCTCGCCGAGGCGGACGCCATGCTCGGCCATGGCGGCGTCGTGGTTTTCGACGAGACGGTCGACATGGCGCGCCAGGCGGAGTTTTCGATGCGGTTCTGCGCGGTTGAATCTTGCGGAAAGTGCACGCCATGCCGCATCGGTGCGGTGCGCGGCGCAGAGACCCTCGCCAAAATCCGCGCCGGCGAGAATGTCGCCGCCAATGTGGCGCTCCTCGAGGATCTCTGCGAAGTGATGACCGACGGCTCGCTCTGCGCCATGGGCGGACTGACGCCCATGCCGGTTTTGAGCGCATTAAAGAAATTTCCCGGCGATTTTGATAGAATAGGCGCGCCAGCGCGCGAAACGGCCTGAAACGGCGGAAAGGACGCCCGCCATGACGCTTCTTAAAGAACCCGATTACGGCACGCCCGAGCGTTCGAGCGAACGCCTCGTCACGCTCGAAATCGACGGCGAAACGGTCACCGTTCCCGAGGGAACGTCAGTGATGCGGGCGGCGAGCGAAAGCGGCGGCGCCATTCCCAAACTCTGCGCCACCGATAGTCTCGAATCGTTCGGCTCGTGCCGGATGTGTCTTGTCGAAATCGACGGCGTTAAGGGAACCCCGGCGTCGTGTACGACGCCGGCAGCGGAGGGGATGAAGGTCCGCACCCAGAGCGCGCGGCTCGAACGCATCCGCCGCGGGGTGATGGAGCTCTACATCTCCGACCACCCGCTCGACTGTCTGACCTGCGCGGCGAACGGCGACTGCGAATTGCAGGACACGGCCGGCGAAGTCGGCCTTCGCGATGTGCGCTACGGGTTTTCGGGCGAAAACCACCTCGAACAGGAAAAAGACCGGAGCAACCCATATTTCGACTTCGACCCGTCAAAATGCATTGTGTGTTCGCGCTGCGTGCGCGCCTGCGAAGAAATTCAGGGAACCTTTGCGCTGACCATCGAGGGCCGCGGGTTCGACTCGAAAGTCGCCGCCAGCGCCGGCGAATCCTTCATGGATTCGGAATGCGTTTCCTGCGGGGCCTGCGTACAAGCCTGCCCGACGGCGACGCTGATGGAGCGCTCGGTAGTCGAGCACGGCGTGCCCACGCGCACGGTGCTCACAACCTGCGCCTATTGCGGGGTGGGCTGCTCGTTCAAGGCGGAGCTGCAGGGCGAGGAAGTCGTGCGCATGGTCCCCTACAAGGATGGCGGCGCCAATGAAGGCCATTCCTGCGTCAAAGGCCGGTTCGCGTTCGGCTACGCCACGCATAAGGACCGCATCACCACGCCGATGATCCGCGAAAAAATCATCGATCCGTGGCGCGAAGTAAGCTGGGACGAGGCGATCGCCCACACGGCCAGGCGCTTTACAGAGATTCAGGAAAAGCACGGGCGCGGCGCCATCGGCGGCATAACGTCCTCGCGCTGCACCAATGAAGAAGTCTTTCTGGTGCAAAAGATGGTGCGCGCCGCCTTCGGCAACAACAATGTCGACACCTGCGCGCGGGTGTGCCACTCGCCCACCGGCTATGGGCTGAAATCGACCTTCGGCACGTCGGCCGGCACGCAGCATTTCAAATCGGTGGAAGATGCCGACGTCATTTTGCTCATCGGCGCCAATCCGACCGACGCGCATCCGGTCTTCGCCTCACGAATGAAAAAACGCCTGCGCGAAGGCGCGAAGATTATCGTCGTCGACCCGCGTCGCATCGACCTCGTCGAAAGCCCGCATGTGCGCGCCGCTCATCATCTGCAGTTAAAGCCTGGAACCAATGTCGCCGTCGTCAACGCGCTCGCGCATGTCGCCGTGACTGAAGGACTCATTAATGAGGCCTATATCGCCGAGCGCTGCGAGAAAGAGTCATTCACGCGCTGGAAAACATTCATCAGCGACGAGTCGAATTCGCCCGAGGCGCTTGAAGAGATCACCGGCGTTCCGGCGGCGGAAGTCCGAGCCGCCGCGAGGCTTTACGCGACGGCGGACAGAGCCGCCATCTATTACGGCCTCGGCGTCACCGAGCACAGCCAGGGCTCGTCCATGGTGATGGGCATGGCCAATCTCGCAATGGCGACCGGCAATGTCGGGCGCATGGGCGTCGGCGTGAACCCCTTGCGCGGTCAGAACAACGTGCAGGGCTCATGCGATATGGGCTCGTTCCCGCATGAGCTGCCCGGCTACCGCCACGTGTCGGACGCGGGCGTGCGCGGAAGCTTTGAAAAGGACTGGGGCGTCGCGCTCGACGCCGAGCCG
>JBHHVZ010000020.1:0-36579 GCA_046756245.1 Parvularculaceae bacterium | reverse complement strand
TTGTCGCGCATTTTATCCGAAAACCGGTTCCCACTTTTCGGAATGCGCTCTAGTTGCGCCGCATCAGACCCGGCACGGTCGCCAGCATGCGGTCGGCGACGGCGTCTTCGCCGCGATCGTATTTGTCGAGCGCCTCGCCGAGCCGGCGGATAATGCGAGATTTCACATTGGCGTATTTGAGGACTTCATATTCGTGAAAATCCGCGGCCGAGACCAGAACGCAGGCAAGCCGGCCATGTTTCAAGACGCCGACCGGGCCTGCGCGGGCGGCGTCGAGAAACGCGCCGAAATTCTGCTTGGCCTGTTTTGCCGAAAAGCTTCGCATGAGAGACTCCTACATATTGCAAACGGCTGTAGCCGCAATTTTACGGGCGCAGGGAAGGGCGGGGATAAGTTTTTTCGGCAATTAAGCGAACAAAAACCGTCGAGGCGAGTTGATCAACGCTCAGGCCTTCACCTTAACATAACTGCCCGGCGCGTCTTCGATTATCTTCAAATTTCCGGCGCCGGGTATGCCTGCGGCGGTCTTTTCCGGGCTGACTCGGTTCAGCCATTCGATCCAGTGCGGCCACCAGGAACCGTCGCGGCGCTCGGCGTCCGCTTTCCAATCCTCAAGCGTTTTCGGCAGTTCCGGATTCATCGAATAGTGATATTTATTCCGGCGCGGATGATTGATCACGCCGGCGATATGGCCCGAGCCCGCCAGCATATATTCGACCGGCCCGCCGAAGAGTTTCGCGCTGTTATAGACGGACTGATGCGGCGCGATGTGGTCGGTCTCGCCGGCCTGCATGAAAATCGGGATCTTCACGTCGGCCAGATTGAGCTTGCGCCCGCCCAACACCATTTCGCGCTTCGCGAGCCGGTTATGCTGATAGAATTCACGCAGATAAAACAGATGAACGTTTTTGGGCATCCGCGTCGCGTCGGAATTCCAGAACAAGAGGTCGAACTTCGCCGGATCCTTGCCTTTGAGGTAATTATCAATGACGAACGACCAGATCAGGTCGTTCGAGCGCAGCATGTTGAAGGTCGACGCCATGGCGCGGCCTTCGAGCACGCCGCCGGCCGCGTCCATCTGTTTTTCGATCGCTTCGAGCTGTTCGTCGTCGACAAAAAGCTGGAGATCGCCGGATTCGGTGAAATCCGTCTGGGCGGTTAGAAACGTCGCCGACTTGATGCGCTTGTCGCCTTCGCCGGCCATGTAAGCGAGCGCGGCGGCGAGCATCGTGCCGCCGATGCAATAGCCGATGGCGTCGACGTTCCTTTCGTCTGTCGCCTTTTCGACCGCGTCCAGCGCATCGAACACGCCGCCTTTGATATAGTCGAAAAAGGTTTTCTCGCGAAGCTCCGGACCCGGATTGACCCAGGAGACGACGAACACCGTGCGGCCCTGTTCGACCATCCAGCGGATAAACGAGTTCCCCGGCTGTAAATCGAGGATGTAAAATTTGTTGATCCAGGGCGGAAAGATGACGAGGGGGCGTTTCGCGACCGTCTCGGTCATCGGATCATACTGGATCAATTGCATGATGTCGTTTTGATAAACGACCTTGCCCGGCGTCGTCGCGATATTCCCGCCGAGGCTGAAATAATCGAGGTCGGCCTGCCGGATCGCCAGCGACCCGTGACCGCGATCAATGTCTTCAAGCAGGTTTTTGAGACCTTTCAGAAGATTTTCGCCGCGGCTTTCGACCGTCGCCTCGATCACCTCAGGATTGAGCATGGCGAAATTCGAGGGCGAGAAGGCGTTGATGAACTGCTGGGTGAAAAACTCCGCCTTCTTCTTGTCGTGTTCGTCCATGCCCTCGAGCTGTTGGACCGTATCGCGCAGCCAGCGTGCAAACGTCAGATAGGATTGCTTGATAAAATCGAGAAGCTGGTTTTCCGTCCAGGCCGGGTGTTCGAAGCGTTTGTCGCCAGGGTCCGGTTTGACGATGTCCTCGACATCCTCGCCAGCCATCTTGCGCGACATCGCCGCCATCAGATTGGCGTAATCGCGCCAGAGATCGAACTGGCGCTCCATCAGCGTAGCCGGGTCGGCCGCAAGCGAGGCCATCATCTCGCGAAACGCCTCGCTCACATTGAGCGGATCGGCGGCGAGGCGCCGCGCGGTGCTGCGCAGATCGGCGTGATGGGTGAAAAACTCGCGGACGACCTCCTGGCTCTTGCCGGTGATCTGGGTCAGATATTCCGACAGGGCGTCAAAATCCTCGAACAGCGATTTCGGCGACCCGACGTCCTCTCGCCGGTCTTTCGCAGGCGTCCGCGCCGCCTTCATTGCAGATTTTTTGACGGCTTTTTTCTTCGCAGCCTTCTTCGCCGGCTTTAGCGATGTTTTCTTTTTGACCGCTTTTTTGTCTGTTTTTCGGACGGTTTTTTTCTTCGCCGTCTTCCGGGCGGCCTTTTTCGCCGACGATTTGCGCGTCGCGGCGGGCGCGGCTTGATCTTCAGCTTGCGTCATCGGGCCGGTTAGGGGTTATGTGGCGTCAGGCAAGTTTATAGATTGCGGTTTCCATGGGTGCAAAATCTTCTCACATATTGGCCCTGATCGCCGCGGCTGCAACCGTCGCGGCTGTATCCGGCTGTTCGAGCCTCAAACGCTTCGCGCCGCCGGGCTTCGTCAAATATGAAGACCGCGCCGGCGATCAGCCGATGAGCCCGATCATCAAGGAGCGGATTAAGACGCGGAAAAAAAGCGGCGAGATGCGCTTTCCGAAACTCTCCGAAACGCCGTCCAAGGCGCCCGAGCCGGCGCCCGCCGGCGCCCGCGAGGCCGATCTTGAGGCGCTCGTGAAAGCCGGCGAGACGCTCAACGCCCGGGTCGCCGCTGACCGCGCCGCGTCCCATCACGAGCGCGAAGAAGGCGTGACGCTGCCCGGCGAGGAAGACGCTGGCGCCCGCCCGCTCGACGAAACCCGCGACGCCCTGTCGGCGGCGGTTGAAGAATCGACATCAGCCGCGCGCCGCGAACGGGCCGAGCCGATGCCGGCTCCCGACGACAGTCCGGACGAGAAAGGAGAAGACGGTTAGTCCCGCCGCCGCTATGCCGGACACTGAGGAATTCTACCGCATCAAACGTTTGCCCCCCTACGTCTTCGAGGAAGTAAACGGGGTGAAAGCCCGCCTGCGCGGCGAGGGCCGCGACGTCATCGATTTCGGCATGGGCAATCCCGACATGCCGACGCCGCCTCACATCGTCGCCAAGCTTATCGAAACCGCGCAGAAGCCGCGCACAAACCGCTATTCGGCCTCGCGCGGAATCATCGGTTTGAGGCGCGCGATGGCGCGCTACTACGAACGCCGCTTCGACGTCAAACTCGACCCCGAGCGCGAAGTCGTCGCCACGCTCGGCTCGAAGGAAGGGTTCGCCAATCTCGCTCAGGCGATCACCGCACCCGGCGACGTCATCCTCGCGCCCGATCCGGCCTATCCGATCCACGCCTACGGCTTCATCATCGCCGGCGGCGTCATCCGCGCCGCTTCGGCGCTGTCGCCGGAGGCCTATCTTTCCGGCGTGTCGCGCGCAGTCGCGCATGTGACGCCGCGCCCGACCGCCATGGTGCTGAACTATCCCTCGAACCCGACCGCGCAAACCGCCGAACTCGATTTTTACAAAGACATGGTCGCGCTCGCCAAAAAGCACGGCATTCTGGTTTTGTCCGATCTCGCCTATTCGGAGATTTATTTCGACGCGCCGCCGCCCTCGATCCTGCAAGTTCCCGGCGCGAAAGACATCGCAGTCGAGGTGAATTCTCTCTCCAAGACCTATTCCATGGCCGGCTGGCGGGTCGGCATGGCGGTCGGCAATGAACGGATGATCGCGGCGCTTGCGCGGGTCAAATCCTATCTCGATTACGGCGCGTTTACGCCCATTCAGGTCGCCGCCGCCGCCGCCCTAAACGGACCGCAGGACTGCGTGGCGGAAATCCGCGAGACATACCGGTCGCGCCGCGACGTGCTGGTCGAAAGCTTCGCGCGCGCCGGCTGGGAGATTCCGGTCCCGCCGGCGTCGATGTTCGCCTGGGCGCCGATCCCGGAGGAATTTCGCGCCCAGGGCTCGGTCGGTTTCGCCAAGCTGTTGATGGAAAAAGCCGACGTCGCCGTCGCCCCCGGCCTCGGTTTCGGCGAGCGCGGCGAGGGCTATGTGCGCATCGGCCTTGTCGAAAACGAACAGCGCATCCGCCAGGCCGCCCGCAATGTCAAAAAACTTCTCGCGCGCAAGAATGTGGCGTGAAGCGAAATCGGACGTCCGGACTTGAGCCCGGCGCGCTGGCGGTCTAGTCATTTTTGCAGCGCAAAATAACTAGCGGCGCGAAGCGGCGGACGATGACAGGCGGCGAAATGAAAACCTGGCGGATCGGCGTTGCGGGACTGGGGGTCGTGGGAAGCGGCCTCCTGCAACTGCTCGCCGGCCGGCAGGGAGGGCTCGCCGAGACCGGCGCGCGGCTCGAACTGGCCGCCGTCAGCGCCCGCAACCGGGACCGCGACCGCGGCGTCCCGCTTGACAGGGTGGCCTGGCATGACGATCCGGTGGCGCTCGCCGCCGCGCCCGATATCGATATCTTTGTCGAACTCATCGGCGGCGCCGACGGTCCGGCGCGGGCCGCGGTGGAAGCGGCGATCGCCGCCGGAAAACATGTGGTGACCGCCAACAAGGCGCTGATCGCGGCACATGGCCGCGCGCTCGCTGAGGCCGCCGAGGAAGCCGGCGTCGCGCTTCTGTTCGAAGCCGCCGTCGCCGCCGGCGTGCCGGTCATCCGGGCGCTCAGGGAAGGCGCGGCGGCCTGCCATGTCGATTATGTGGCGGGCGTGCTGAACGGCACCTGCAATTACATCCTCACGCAAATGGACCGGCGCGGGGTCTCGTACGACGAAGCCCTCGCCGAAGCGCAGCGGCTCGGCTACGCCGAAGCCGACCCGGCGCTCGATGTCAGCGGCGCCGACGCCGCCCACAAGCTGGCGATTTTAAGCGCCATCGCTTTCGGAGCGCAGCCGGACGTCGCACAGATGTCGGTGACGGGCGTCGAGAAGGTCGCGCCCGAAGACGTGCGCCACGCCCGCACGCTTGGATACCGGATCAAGCTCCTGGCGGTCGGCCGGCGCGCCGGCGACGGGGTCGAACTGCGTGTCGGTCCGGCCCTCGTCAACGAACGCCATCCGGTCGCGCGCACGGTCGGTTCGGAAAATATTCTCTATATCAAGGGCGATCCGCTCGGCGTCTTGTGTCTGACCGGGCCCGGCGCAGGCGCCGGCCCCACTGCAAGCGCCGTCGCCGCCGACATTCTCGCCATCGCCCGCGGGGCCGGCGGGCCGGTCTACAACCGTCCCGCCGCAACGCTGGCGCCGGCGAAAATCGTCGACCGGGCAGTGCAGACGGCCCGCTATTACATGCGCTTTTCGCTCAAAGACGTCCCCGGCGCGATCGCTGCGACAACAGAGACTCTGGCGGAAGAAGACGTTTCGATCGACAGTCTCCTGCAGCCGCCTGTGGGCGAACATCCTGGCGAAGAAGCGGCCGCGGCGGTGGTCATCACCACCCACGCCGCGCTCGCAAAGAATGTCCGCCGCGCGGGCGTGGCTATCGCCGCCGAAGAATTTGTCATCGGCGCGCCCGCGCTGATCCGAATCGAGGACTTTTGACGTGGGCGCGCCGTCGAAAGGAACTGTCATGGCTGAACATGAACTCTACCTCGATCGCGTGCTGACCATGGAAGTCGGCCGCTGCACGGAAGCCGCCGCCATCGCCGCCTCGACCATGATCGGCCGCGGCGACAAGAACGGCGCCGATCAGGCCGCCGTCAATGCGCTTCGTGACGCGCTCAACAAACTTGCAATCGACGGCGTCGTCGTCATCGGCGAAGGCGAACGCGACGAGGCGCCGATGCTATATATCGGCGAGAAAGTCGGCTCGGGCAGGGGCCCCAAAGTCGACATCGCGCTCGATCCGCTCGAAGGCACGACGCTCACCGCCAAAGCCATGGCGAACGCGCTGGCCGTCGTTGCGATGGCGCAGGGAGGCACGCTTTTGAACGCGCCCGACGTTTACATGGACAAGATCGCCATCGGGCCGGATTACCCTGAAGGCATCGTCGATCTCGATGCGCCGCTCGAAGAAAACATTACGGCGCTGGCGAAAGAAAAAAGCGCCCGGCCGGAAGAGCTGACCTTGTGCATCCTCGACCGCGAACGCCATGAAGGCGTTATCAACAGCGCGCGCAAGATGGGCGCGCGGGTGTTTCTCATTCCCGACGGCGATGTGGCCGGCGTTTTTCACACCACGGAAAAAGCGACCGGCATCGACATGTATGTGGGGCGCGGCGGCGCGCCGGAAGGCGTTCTTGCGGCGGCCGCGCTGCGCTGCGTCGGCGGCCAGATGCAGGGCCGGCTGTTCTTCCGCACCGACGATGAGCGCGCCCGCGCCGAACGCATGGGCATCACCGACTTGAACCGCAAATACGATCTCCATGATCTCGCCTCGGGCGACGTCATTTTCGCCGCCACCGGCGTCACCAACGGCACCATGCTCGACGGCGTCAAATGGGAGCCGGCGCATGTGAACACGCATACAGTGGTCATGCGCTCGAAGTCCGGCACGGTGCGCTATGTCCGCGCCCGCTCGAAGCGCGAGCATTAATCCGCTTCCGCGCGACCATAAAAAGTGCTGGAAAGTTATCCCCGGTCTTTCGGGCCGGGTTATGCTGGGGGAATGAATTTTATCCGTCATCCCGGATGCGCAGCAGCATGCAATGCTGGTGCGCTGATCCGGGACCGCACGCCGCTTGCTTCGTCATGTCTCGTTGAGAGCGATCCCGGGTTAGCAGCGCGTCATTTCGTGCCGCGCAGCACACGGGACGACGGAATCGCCCGCGTTTCCGCAATGTTCCAAAATGGACAAAATGGACCTTTTCGCCCGCAACGCCAGGAAATCCGGGGCTTTCCGTTTTTTCGTTTTTCGAAATGGACCCTTTCGGCGGCGCAAATGGGGAAAAACAGGAGAACCGGCGTTCGCGCCGCTTTCACCCAGCGGCGGCGAATCAGGGCTCTAGAGCATGTTCTCCGAAATGCGAGTCGGAGAACATGCTCTAGGTTTTTGTTTTGTCGCGCATTATATCCGAAAACCGGTTCCCACTTTTCGGAATGCGCTCTAGATAGGCCATGAGCGCAATTACCGAACCCGTCGCAACGCGCCTCGATGCCGCCGCCCTTGTCGATCTGCCGGCGATGGGCGCGACCGCCTCCGGGCGGGTCTGGAGTCTGGCGGAAGTCGATCCGGCCGTTTCAGGCGCCGTCGCCGAGGCCGCCGGGATCGACCTGACGCTCGCCCGGGTGCTGACTGCGCGCGGCGTCGGCCCGGAAGACGCGCGCGCCTTTCTCAATCCGTCTCTTCGCGACACCTTGCCCGATCCGTCGACGCTCGCCGACATGAACGCCGCCGCCGACCGCATCGCCAAAGCAATTCAGTTGGGTGAGAAAGTCGGCGTCTTCGGCGATTATGACGTGGACGGAACGACGGCGGCGACGCTTCTGAAACTCTATTTCAACGCCGTCGGCGCGCCGTTATCGGTCTATCTTCCCGACCGCATCGCCGAAGGATACGGACCGTCGATAGAAGCCTTCCGCATTCTGAAGGAGCAAGGCGCCAAGCTCATTATCACAGTCGACTGCGGCGCGGCCGCCCATGACGCCATCGAAGCGGCGGCGCGCGAGGGGATCAAGGTCATTGTGTTCGACCATCACCTGATGGCCGGGCCGGCGCCGGAAGGCGCATTCGCCGTCGTCAATCCGAACCGGCCGGACGATGCTTCTGGACTGGGCGGTCTGTCGGCGGCGGGCGTCGCCTTCATGGGGCTCGTAGCCGTTAACCGGGCGCTGCGCGCGGCGGGATTTTTCAGCACGCGCACTGAGCCGGCGCTCACCCAATGGCTCGACATCGTCGCGCTGGGGCTGGTCTGCGACGTCATGCCGTTGACAGGACTGACGCGCATACTGGTGGCGCAGGGGCTGAAAGTTTTGGGCGGCGGCGGCAATCCGGGCCTTAAGGCGCTTGGCGCGCGGGCCGGCGTCAAGGGTCCGCCCACCGCCTATCATCTGGGTTTTCTGCTCGGTCCGCGGATCAACGCCGCCGGCCGGGTCGGCCACGCCCGGCTCGCTTTCGATCTTCTGACGACGGACGATCCGGAAAAGCGCGCGAGTCTGGCCGAACGGCTGCATGTGATGAACGCCGAACGCCGCGCCATCGAGACGGACGTGCTTGACACGGCGATAGCGCAGATCGAGCGGCGCGGCGCAGACGCGCCGGTGATCGTCGCCGCCGGCGAGGGGTGGCATCCGGGCGTTATCGGCATCGTCGCCGGACGCCTGAAAGAACGTTATGACCGTCCGGCCTTCGTGATCGGTTTTGAAGGCGATGCCGGAAAAGGCTCGGGCCGCTCGATTTCGGGCGTCGATCTCGGCGCCGCGGTCGTGCGCGCCAGAGAAGAAGGCCTGCTTGCGGCCGGCGGCGGTCACGCCATGGCGGCCGGGCTGACAATCGCGCGCGGCGGGCTCGACGCGTTTGCCGATTTTCTCAACCGCGCGCTCGCCGCCGACGTCGCCCGCGCGCGGACTGAGCGAACGCGCGTCATCGACGGCGTCGTGGCGGCGAGCGCAGTGTCGAAATCCTTCGCCGAATCGATCGCGGGCGCAGGACCGTTCGGTTCGGACAATCCCGAACCGCTCTTTGTGCTGACGGATATGCGGGCTGAATACGTCAAAATCGCCGGCGGCGACCACATATCCTGCACGTTAATGAGCGAGACCGGCGATATGGCCCGCGCCATTGCTTTTCGGGCCGCCGGCGAGCCTCTGGGCGCGATGCTGGGAAGCGGCCGGCGTCTCCATGTCGCCGGCAAGGTCCGCGCCGACGACTGGCGCGGCGGCGGGGCCGGCCAACTCCACATCGTCGACGCGGCCTACGCTGAATGAGCGGCTTTAGGCCGGGCCCAGATTGGACTTGAAACGGCGCGCGCTCGTGCATATACACGGCGCTCCGCGTGGGCCCTTCGTCTATCGGTTAGGACGCCAGGTTTTCAACCTGGAAAGAGGGGTTCGATTCCCCTAGGGCCTGCCAGCTTCGAAAATATGCGTACGATTTCAACGGTTTGCAGTGCTGCTAGACACTTCGCCGGGAGCGCTAGACAGTTTTGCGTTCGCGGCCCCGCAGTCGCTTCGCGTTTTCGGAAAGATTGATTTTCACCCGGTTTTTCGATTGTATTAACACTTGGTTAATGCGAGTTGCGTCGAGAAGGGGTCCGATCATGCGTGTTTTGTTGGGCGTTCTGGCCGCCGGCTTCCTCGCCGTCGCGTCGATTTCTCCGGCCCATGCCGGTCCCATCAGCAAGGCAGAAATCGCCGAAATCCTCTCCGATCAAGGCTATGCGGTGCGCGACTTCTCGCCGAGCATGGTCGCCGTGGTGGCGGGAGAGCATGTGATTCTCGTAGGCGTCGACGGCGCTGACGGCGACATCACCTATCTCACCTATATCAGCGGCGTCGACATTGGCGCGCTTGGGTATAAATTTCTCAGTAATTTCAATAGTGAAGTAAAGTTCGGCCGGGCTTATGTCGACAGCGACGGCGATGTCGCGATCCAGATGGACCGCAACGCCGCCGGCGGGGTGTCGGCCGAAAATGTCGAGTCCGACTTTGACGTCTTTCTGTTGTTGATCGCCAAATTCCTCTCTGACGTCGAGAACCAGCCTGTAGCGTAAGTAAATGCGCCGGATCGGTAGATCCGGTGCAAGGAGCGCGTTGCATTGAACAGCGCAACTTTTTCGGGAAATATCGAGACGGAAAAGCCAAAATCGTGCAAATATAGCCCTTCCGGCCATAGCCTTTCAAAGAACCGGCGATATAGTTAATGGACGATAAGGGCGCGATGGGGGTTGATGCCAGCATGGTCGACCAGGTTAACGAGCCCGCCGGAGACGATGAATCTCAAGAGCCGGCGGAAGAGCGTTTTACGATCAAGGGCGTGGTGAAATGGTTCGACCCGGCCAAGGGATACGGATTCATCATTCCGGGCGACGGCGGGGGCGACGTCCTCATCCACTCGTCCTGTCTTCGCGCCGCAGGGCGCTCGACCGCCCGTGAAGGGGCGACGGTCGAATGCGAAGTGGTGCGCCGCGCCAAGGGCCTGCAGGCGCTTAAAGTGCTTGATATCGATGATTCAACTGCGACGGCGATCGCCGCGCCGACGCCGGTGATCAGCCAGACGCCCGCGGGCGATTTCGTCAAGGCCGAGGTCAAGTGGTTCAACCGGGCCAAGGGGTTTGGTTTTCTGACCCGCGGCGAGGGGACCGACGACATTTTCGTACATATGGAAACGTTGCGCCGCTGCGGCATGGGCGAACTCATTCAGGGACAGCGCGTGCAGGTCTCGTTCGCCGAAGGCGCCAAGGGCCTTCTCGCCATCGACGTGCGCCCCGATCCCGAAAACTAAAAGCAGAGCAGAGTTATGGCGGTGCGGTTTTTTATGGCGGCGGCGGCTTTTTTCGCCGCGTTTTCGGCTTATGCGTGCGCGCCCGGCGACGGGCCGGGCGACGCCGCTGATGCGACGGATAATCTGGTTATTGTTTCTGAAACCGGGGAGCACCGCTTCCGCATCGAAATCGCCGATACCGATGAATCCCGCCGCCTCGGCCTGATGTATCGCACCGAACTCGCCGCCGACGCCGGCATGCTGTTCATTTACGACGAACCGCGTCCGATCTCCATGTGGATGAAGAACACGCTGATCCCGCTCGATATGGCTTTTATCGACGGCGACGGCGTCATCCGCCGCATAGCTGCCGATACGACGCCGCGCTCGCTTGAAAGTATTTCATCCGGCGCGCCCGCAGTCGCCGTTCTGGAGGTTAACGCCGGCACATTCGCCCGGCTCGGCGTCAAGCCGGGCGATCGGGTGCGCCACAGCCGTTTCAGCAAGCCTTAAACCCTTTACATCCGCGCCGACTTCGCCAATGTGACGGGCGAATTCGGGGCGTAGCGCAGCCTGGTAGCGCATCTGCTTTGGGAGCAGAGGGTCGCGTGTTCGAATCACGCCGCCCCGACCAGCCTTCGCTGGCGAAGTCAGCCAAGGCCGCCGCGCCGAAGCGTGAAGCGCGGAGGCGGGCTGGTCGCCGCCAGCTTCGGCTCGGCATGCCGGGCGAGTGGCGGCCAACCGGACCTTGGAGGAGAAAGAAACGATGTTCGCGCGCATATTCAGACCGTCGAAGACGGCCATGCAGTCGGGAAAGGCGAAGTCCGCCCGCTGGGTTCTCGAATTCGAGGCGGAGGCCGCGCGCCGGATCGACCCGCTGATGGGCTGGACCAGCGCCGACGAGACGACGCCGGGCCAGGTGCGTCTCTACTTCGACACCAAGGATGAGGCGGTCGCTTACGCCGAGCGGCGCAATATCCCGTTTCAGGTGAAGGAAGCGCCGGAAACCGCGCCAGTGTTTAAGGCCTATTCGGATAATTTCGCCTATCGCCGGCGCACGCCCTGGACGCATTGAATCAGATATCAGTGATCACTGACCGGCCCCGTAGCTCAACTGGATAGAGCGCCGGCCTTCTAAGCCGATGGTTGCAGGTTCGAGTCCTGCCGGGGTCGCCAGCGTCTAAAGATCGGGCAGTTCGCTTGCTTCCACGTCCTCGGTCGGGGCGGCGAGTTCGAGAACGACGGTGACTTTCGAGCGGTCCGGATCGAGCATGAAGCGCTTCTTTTCATAACCGGCTTTGGCGACGGTCGTCAGGCGCGGCGTATCGAGCTTTACGCGGCACGGCGTTTCGCACTGACCGAATCCCTCGACCGTCACCACCGCACCGTCGGGCGTGCTTTCGACCAGAGTCGTATCGGACGCGAACGGGAATGTCTCGCAAGCCGAGGCCAGCATGGCGGCGAAGATCGGCGCGATCGTGCGCATGACATTCCGTCCAGCGTTCATCGCTCACTCCTCGACGGCGCGCATCGCTGCAAAAGCCCGTTCGAAATCCGCGTAGAGATCTTCCACGTCTTCAAGCCCGGCGTGAACGCGGATGACCGGGCCTTCCTCCTCCCACGGCGCGGCGGTCCGATAGCGTTCAGGATGCACATGAACGCAAAGACTTTCAAATCCGCCCCATGAAAACCCCATGCCGAACAACTTGAATGCGTTGAAAAAGGCTTTCAGCGCCGGTTCGGAAACCGGCTTCAGGACTGCGCCAAAGAGGCCCGAAGCGCCCGTGAAGTCGCGTTTCCAGTGCGCGTGCCCGGGACAGTTCTTCATCGCAGGATGGATGACGCGTTCGACCTCAGACCGCTTGGACAACCATTTCGCCAGTTTCAGTCCGGTATTCTGATGGCGCTCGAGACGCGCCGACAAGGTCCGCATGCCGCGCAGGGTCGCATAGGCGTCGTCGGCTGATACGTTCGCGCCCAGTTGCAACAGGGCGTAGAAGACCTCTTTCGCCGTCGCATCGTCGTGCGACGTGATCGTCCCAATAAGACAATCCGCGTGCCCGGCGAGATATTTGGTGCCCGCCTGAACGCTGACATCGGCGCCGAGCGTTATGGGCTTGAGGAAATAGCCGGCCGACCATGTATTGTCGACAACGAGCTTCGCGCCGGCGTCATGCGCAGCAGCCGCAAGCGCCGGGAGATCCTGCGTTTCGAACGTCAACGAGCCGGGCGTTTCGGCGAAAATGACTTTGGTGTTCGGCTTAAAGAGAGCGGCGATTTCCGCGCCCGCCAGCGGATCATAATAGGTCGTTTCAACGCCGAAGCGCTTGAGGAAACGGTCGCAAAATTTTCGCGTCGGGTCGTAAACCGCATCGGTCATCAGCACGTGGTCGCCGGCTTCGACAAAAGCAAGAATGGCGGCGGCGCAGGCCTGCAATCCAGACGGTGCGAGCCGCGTCTCAAATCCGCCCTCAAGCGCCGTCACGACTTCTTCGAGCGCCCGGTGCGTAGTCGTTCCAAGCCGGCCGTAGGAGATGTTTTTGCAGCCTTCCAGGAAATCGTCATAGGTCGGAAAGAGTATGGTCGAGGCGCGCTCGACCGGATGGTTCACCGGATGTTGTGAACGGCTGTGCGGGCGTCCGGCGGCGACAAGTTTGGTGTCGTCTTTCATATGCCCAGTCTCTTGATCCTATTCATCCAACAGTTCGACCTGGCCGCTTCGCTGATCGAAAACTTCGAAGCCGAGCTTCTGGTACAATGGCAGGGCGGCCGGATGGTCGAGCGTGCAGGTTTCCAGCCGTAATCGTTCCGGCTGCAGCGACCACGCCAACTCGATCACATGCGTCAGAAAAAACCGCCCGAGACCCTTGCCGACATAATCCGGGTCGAGCCCGAAGAATTTGATCTCATGAGTCTTCGGATGACGCGCATCAATTTCCGCCATGCCGGCGGGAACGCCATCGACATAAATAACATAAAGATAAACGGCCGGGTGCTGGATAATGACGGCGAGATCTTCGTCCGAAAGCCGGTTCCGGCTCACCCATTTATGGGGATCGCCGATACGGCGGTAGAGGTAGCGGTAGAAATGAACCGGCGGCCGCTCGGCTCTCAAGATCGCGACTATTCCAGGCGGCCGCGCGGGCGGGGGCAGTACGGGCCGGCGTTTCTGCTCAAGATAGGTGATGCAGACGTCGACTTTTCGTTCCACTTCACACCGCTCCCGTCGCCACCGGAAATTCCTGCAGCGAACGGCGCACGTCGCCCCATTCGGCCCAGGACCCGTCATAGAGTCCATGACGCGAATGGCCGGCGCGATCAAGTGCGAAGCTGAGAATCGCCGCAGTGACTCCGGACCCGCAGGTGGTGACGACCGGCGTATCCGCGCCGATACCGGCATTGGCGAACAGCTCTTTCAGGGCGGCGGCGTCTTTCATTGTTCCGTTTTCATTCAGGACGATTCCGGCCGGCAGATTCTTCGCTCCCGGCATGTGGCCTGAGCGCAAGCCGGCGCGGGGCTCGGGCGCGCGTCCTTCGAAGCGGTCGGCGGGGCGGGCGTCGAGCACAACCGTATCGCCGCGCTGCAGGGCGAGGCGCATATCGGCCGCGCGACAGGCGGCGTTCTTGACCGGCCGCGTCCTGTAGAAAACGGGCTTCGGCGCTACGATCTCCTTCGTTACCGGACGATCTTCAGCGAGCCATTTCTCAAGTCCGCCGTCGAGCACCATCACCGGGCCGTGCCCCATGGCGCGAAAGGTCCACCAGACCCGCGGCGCGGAAAACAGGCCGGCGTCGTCATAAACCACGACGCGGTCGGTCTCGCTTACGCCCATGCGCCCGACTGCTTCGGCGAAAATTTCCGGCGGCGGCGTCATGTGCGGCAGATCGATCGATTTGTCGGCGATGGCGTCAATGTCGAAAAACTGCGCGCCCGGGATATGTCTTTCCTCATAAGCGGCGCGCGCCGGCGCATCCGCCCCCGGCATCCGCCAGGACGCATCGATCACCCTGAGATCGTCGGCGCCAAGATTGTCGGCGAGCCAGTCGGTCGATACGAGCGTTGAAGAATCGGTCATCAGGCCATCCACTGTGGAACGGGCAAGTCTTTCGACCTTAGGAAATCCGGATTGTAAAGTTTGCTGGCGTAGCGATTGCCGTAATCGGCGAGCACCGTCACGATGGTATGGCCGGGACCGAGTTCCTTCGCCAGCCGGATCGCGCCGGCGATGTTGATCCCCGAAGACCCGCCGAGGCAAAGGCCTTCCTCGACCACAAGGCCGAACAGAATCCGCAGCGCGTCAGCGTCCTCGACGCGATAGGCGTCATCGAACGTTACGCCTTCGAGATTGGCCGTGACGCGGCCCTGTCCGATCCCTTCAGTGATGGACGAGCCTTCGGTTTCAAGCACCCCGTTTTTAAACCAACTGTAGAGCTTGGCGCCCATCGGATCCGTGAGGACGCATTTCACGTCCTTGTTGCGCTCCTTAAGCGTCTGGGTGACGCCGGCCAGGGTGCCGCCCGTTCCGACGGCGCAGGTGAAGCCGTCGACGCGGCCGTCGGTCTGCTCCCAGATCTCGACGCCTGTGGTGCGGCGGTGAAACTCCCGGTTGGCAGGATTGTCGAACTGATTGGCCCAAAACGCGCCGTTGGGTTCAGTCTCTGCAAGCTCTCCGGCGAGTCGCCGTGAATAATGGACGTAATTGTCGGGATTGGCGTATGGCACGGCGTCCACTTCGATGAGCTCAGCCCCGAGCAGGCGTATGGCGTCCTTCTTTTCGTCGCTCTGGGTGCGCGGAAGGACGATCTTGACCGAATAGCCCAGAAGGGTGCCGACCATTGCGAGCCCGATGCCGGTGTTGCCGGCGGTGCCTTCGACGATGACGCCGCCCGGCCGGATTTCTCCCCGGGCTTCGGCGTCGCGAACGATGCCCAACGCCGCCCGATCCTTCACCGACTGGCCGGGATTGAGAAACTCCGCCTTGCCAAGAATAGTGCAGCCGGTCTCTTCAGAGGCCCGGCGCAGCTTGATCAGGGGCGTGTTCCCTATCGCCTCGAGGGCGTTTTCAAAATAACGCATTGTCACTCTCCTGGCGCTCCGGTCGGTCAAACCCATGTCGACGTGCGCGGACAAGTCCGCAAGGCGCCGCACGCCGCCGACGGCCCGCCTTCCTAGCCCGGGTCGCGGCCGGAGCGTCAATGAATTCCCGTGAAGACTTCATCAGAAAAGCTAACGCGACAAAGCAGATGCGCTTTTCTCGGCCCGCGCCTCAGGCGCGCGTCGCGGAGATTTGAAAAACGTCAGTGGTTCCGGCGCGGAAGCCCGCCTCGCAATAGGCGAGATAAAAGGTCCAGAGCTTTTTGAAGCGTTCGTTGAAGCCCATCGCCTGGATATCGTCCCACGCCGAAAGGAACCTCTTGCGCCAAAGCTTCAGCGTGCGCGCGTAATCGGCGCCGAAATCGACGGCCTGACGCCAGGCGAGGCCGGCGCGCTCCACATGCTCTTTGAGCGCGGAGGGGCTCGGCAGCACGCCTCCCGGGAAAATATGGCGCTGGATGAAATCCGTCGACTTTACATATCGGCTGAAGAAACGGTCGGCGATCGTGATGATCTGAAGGCCGGCGACTCCGCCAGGCTTTAAGGCGTCACGCAGTTTGTTGAAATAGGTCGACCAGTATTCCTTGCCGACGGCTTCGAACATTTCGATCGAGGCGATCTTGTCGAACGCGCCCTCAACGTCGCGATAGTCCTGCAGGCGGAACTCGACTTTCTCGCTCAATCCTTCGCGAAAGATGCGTTCTTGAGCATACTCGTATTGCTCCTGGGAGATCGTCAGACCCGTGACTTTGGTGCCGACGTCTCTGGCGGCGAATTCTGCAAACCCGCCCCAACCCGAACCGATTTCGAGCACTTCCTCGCCGGGCTTCAAATCCATGCAGCGCGCTAGCGAGCGGTATTTATTGACCTGCGCTTCCGATAGATCCGCGCTCGGCGTTGGAAAGCGCGCCGAGGAATAGGTCATGGTCGGGTCGAGCCATTTTTCGTAAAAGCTGTTGCCGAGATCGTAATGGGCCATGATGTTGCGCCTGGCGCCGCTCAGCGTATTGCGGTTAAGCGTATGGCGCAGATTGTCGATCCAGGCGATCACCGGCGCGGCCCTGAACGCCTCTCGCACATGATCGGCGTTGCGCGCAAAAACGTAGAGGCAGTCCGCGAGATTGGGCGTATCCCACTGATCGGCGGCGTAGCTTTCGAAGAACCCGATGTCGCCGCCGAGCATGGATCGGCGCGCAAAGGCGAAATCCCTGACAATGATGACGCCTTCCGATTCCTTCTCCTCAGCGCCTTCAAATTTTAGACCCCGCCCGTCGGGCAAAAAAAACGTGATGGCGCCGAAGCGTATCCTTCCCGCCAGATTGCAGGCGAGCCTGAAAAAAAGGGGCAGGCCCGCCAGCGTCCTGTCGCGGTTTTCCGGCGTTACGACAAGAACCGGCCTTTGCGTGTCGACCGCATATGTCATGGTCAGTATTTTACTGAAACATGGCGTTATTGGCCAGTCTTAAGGCGGCGCGCCCGAACCGGTCGCAGCCGCAAGGGCGGGATTGTCCTCAAGCCGAAGGTCCCGCCGCAGCCAAATGATAATCGGCCTGTCGGCCACGACGGGCGGAGCGCCATATTCTGGACCGGCCTGGCGAGATTGAGTAAGAAGGGAGAGTCGGAATCGGCGAGGGGAACATGGGTTATGGGGTATGAACAGGTGCTTGCGCGATTGGGTCTAGGCGGTCTTTCCGGGCCCGATGTTTTCGCCGCACAGATTTTTCTGCTGGCGTTCACCCTTGTCCTTTTTATTGGAGCAATCGCGCTTTGCATTCTCGCCTTCCGGGCAGTCGGCGCTGCGCGGCGTTTGCGTGAAGACGTCGATACGCAATTCCGTGCGGTGCAGGATCTCGCCGTCGAAGTCCGCCATCTGACGGCGCAGGTTGAGAAAGCCGTCACGCGCCGCACATCCGTGCCGGAAACGCCGTCGCGCTCCGCGCGCGTCGGCGCGGCCGCGACGACGCCGGAAGCCGAAGTCGAAGTCTCGACAGATGAAAGGAACGCCCGGTCGAGAAATCAAGAACGCGACGAGGCTGCGGCTCAGACGACCGCAGACGACGCCGAGCGCGACCGGGGATCGTCGCAAATGCTTGACGCCGCAAAGCGCGCGGCGACGGAGCCGGCGGCGATCCTGCGCTCGATTATGCGTCGCAAGAAATAATCGGGCCGAAGCGCCAACAGTCAGAGCACGCCTGACGACAGACAATCATGCACATGTAAGAGGCCGATCGGCTTGTTCTGTTCGTCGACGACAAAAAGCGCCGTGATCTTGCCGCGGCTCAAGAGCGCGAGCGCATCGCCGGCGAGCGTGTCCGGCTCAACCGTTTTCGGTTTTTTCGTCATCACGGCTGCAGCCGTCTTTTGCATGATGTCCTGGCCGAAAAGGCGGCGCAGATCGCCGTCGGTCAAAATGCCCGAAAGAGAGCCATCCGCATCAAGCAGACCGACGCAACCGAAGCCGCCTTCTTCAAGCGCCTTGACCGCGTCGGAAACAAGAGCGCTTTCCAAGCACAGCGGCAGTTCGTCGGGTCCATGCATCATCGCGCGCACGCGGCGCAATGCAGCGCCGAGATTTCCGGCCGGATGAAATCCGTGAAAATCGCTCGCCGTAAAGCCCTTATCGCGCAAGAGCGCCACAGCGAGGGCGTCGCCGGCGGCCATCATCATCATCGTCGACGTCGTCGGCGCGCGGGTTTCTCCGCAGGCCTCGTCGGCGTTTGGCAGGATAAGCGCCGCATCGGCGGCGCGCGCGAGCGTCGATTCGGCGCGGCCGACAATGGCGGCGACGGGGATCGAAAACCGCGCCGCATAGGCCAAGAGATCGCCCAGCTCTTCGGTCTCGCCCGACTTCGACAGCGCCAGAATGGCGTCCGAGGCCGAAATCATCCCGAGATCGCCATGGCTGGCTTCGCCCGGATGAACGAACAGCGCCGGCGCGCCGGTCGACGACAGGGTCGAGGCGATCTTGCGCGCCACGTGGCCGGACTTGCCCATGCCGGTGACGATGATTCGCCCCGACGCGGCTTTCAGCAGATCCACGAGTTCGGCGAAGCTCGGGTCAAGACTGTCTTTCAGCGCCGAAAGGCCGGCGATCTCGAGGGCGATGACTTGCCGGGCGATATCGAGATGGCGGCTCATGCGGTTTCAATTCATTCTATTGGCTTGCCCGAAACCGGGCGTCGCGTCATTTAAAGGCAATTCGCCCCAAACGCCACGGGAGAGCCGCCATGCCCGCGCCTAACGCCATTGTTTCGATTACCCTGAAGGGCCGGCGCGTCGATATCGGCAACAGCCTGCCGATGGCTGTTTTCGCCGGCCCCTGCGTGATCGAAAGCCGCGCTCACGCGCTTGAATGCGCTGCAGCGCTCAAGGAGATGGCCGAGCGGCTCGGGGTCGGGCTTATCTACAAGAGCTCTTTCGACAAGGCCAATCGCACCAGCGGCGCGGCTGAGCGCGGGGTGGGGCTAAAGGCGGCGCTGCCGATATTCGCCGACATCCGCGAACAGATCGGGCTGCCGGTGGTCGCCGACGTTCACGATGCGCGCCAGTGCGCAATCGTCGCCGAGACGGTCGACATTCTCCAGATTCCGGCCTTTCTGTGCCGGCAGACGGATCTGCTGACGGCGGCGGCCAAAACCGGACGGGCGGTCAAAATCAAGAAAGGCCAGTTTCTCGCTCCCTGGGACATGAAGAACGTCGTCGCCAAAGTCACTGCCGCCGGCGGCGAGGACGTGCTCGTTACGGAACGCGGCGCAAGCTTCGGCTACAACACGCTGGTTTCAGATTTCCGCAGCATCCCGATCCTGGCTCGCGAAACCGGCGCGCCGGTCGTTTTTGACGCCACCCATTCGGTTCAACAGCCAGGCGCGGCGGGGACCGCATCGGGCGGAAAGCGGGAGTTTGTTCCAACGCTTGCGCGCGCCGCAGCTTCCGTCGGAGTCGCCGCGATATTCGCCGAAACCCACCCCGACCCCGACACGGCGCCGTCGGACGGGCCCAACATGATCCCCTTAAGCCGCTTCGAACCGCTCTTCCAGGAGCTTGTGGAAATCGACCGCCTCGCCAAGAAGCGGCCGTCGCTCCACGGATTTCCCGAAGCGTCGTTTTAAATCTGATCTCTGAGGAACCGGGTGAATTGGTCAGCTATTTCAGGATGCTTCAACCCAAGCATTACATTCGCCTTTAGCCAGCCCAGCTTATCACCGCAGTCATGACTGCGGCCCTCATATTCGAACGCGTAGAAAGGCTGCTTTTTCATCAGCGCAGCCATGGCGTCGGTGAGTTGAATCTCGCCGCCGGCGCCGCGCGGGGTTTTCTCCAGAAGGTCGAAAATTTCCGGCTGCAGGATGTAACGGCCGGTGATCGCCAGCGTTGACGGGGCGGCGTCGGGCGTCGGTTTTTCCACCATGCCGGACATTTCAAACAGCCGGCCGGTCCGCATGCCCTTTGGCGCAACGATCCCGTACTTGTTGGTCTCGCTCGGCGCGACATTTTCAACCGCGATGATGTTGCCGCCGGATTTTTCATATTCGCGCGTCATCTGCGTCAGCGCGCCCGGCGCGCCTTCAATGATGACGTCGGGCAGGGACACCGCGAACGGCGCATCGCCAATGAGATCGTGCGCGCACCACACCGCATGGCCGAGCCCGAGCGGTTCCTGCTGCCTTGTGCAGGACACCGATCCGGCCTTCGGCGTTGTCCGGCGCAGGCCTTCAAGAAGTTCCGTCTTGCCCTTCGCCTCCAGAGTCGATTCCAGTTCGAAGGCGCGGTCGAAATAGTCCTCGATTGCGCTTTTGCCGCGCCCCGTCACCAGAATGACGTGCTCGATGCCGGCCTCGAACGCTTCCTCGACCACATAGTCGATCAACGGCCGGTCGACGACAGGCAGCAGTTCTTTCGGAATGGATTTGGTTGCGGGCAGCACGCGCGTGCCGAGCCCGGCGACGGGAATGACTACCTTGCGGACTGGTTTCATTTCGGAATGCGCCTCACATGCGCCCGGCGGCTACGGATTTGGGACCTTATTGACGGGACTGTCTTCCAGATCAACCGCTTCCTTGATCGGCTTCAGAATCCGCGCTTCCTGTTTCATGCGCGCCGCGGTCAACCGCACCCGGCGTTCTGCGTCGAGGGCGAGATCGCGGTAAAACAGATTATAGGGCTGCACATGCCACTTGGCGCCGATCCAGCGGCCGCGGCGCAGAAATTCCTGGCGCGGCCGATCAACGACGAGAATGCCGTTGACGCAGCGCGCCCCGATCGCTTTGGCGATCGGGGCCGGCCGGTCGCCAAGCTTCAACCCGGTCGCCGACGCCGCGCCCTTATGATGATCAGGGCCGACATAATCCTCCGTTCGAGTCCAACTGAGCGGATTGACGCACAACAGTTCTTTCCCCCGCACGGACTCGAGCTCGCCGCCGCGCGTCCATATCAACGCGCGATTGCGCTTGCGCCACATCTCATGTTCGAAGCCGGGCTCGAAATCGACATAGGAAAGCGCGCAGCCGATGTCGTCCGGCCCCGCGCAGGGACCAAAGCCTTCGAGCAAACCGTCTTTTTCAAAAAGCGACGCGGGCGTCGAATGCCCGATGATGTAGGCCGCCGCCAGTCGCGCCTTAAGCGTTTCATCCGTGAGAAAATACTCTTCAAGCAGACGAAGCGCATGCAGGCCGCCTTGCCCGTACCCGGCGAGAATGATCGGGCGGGTCGGATCCGCATGCTTGAGATAGTGCTCAAAAGCAGTGCGGACGTCATTGTAAGCGAGCTTGCGGGCTGCGCGTCCGTCATATTCGTGAGTGAAGAAGGCATAGAGCGTCGCCTGGCGATAGCGCGGACCGTAGACGGCGCCCAGTTCCAGAAACGGGCCGGCTTCATTCGGCGCGGCCGCATGCTGCAGGCCGCGATCGGCGCTGTAATTGGTGATCGGCCCGTTCCAGTAGCGCTTTTTGTAATAGGTCGTGGAATGGACATAGAAAACATCGGCGGCCTTCGTTTCCGGATTGCTCGGCCACAGCGCCCAGGCGCCGCGCGCGCCGTATTCCGGACGCGGCGGCGGCGTTGAAATCTGAAACGGCGTGCGCGGTTTGATGAAAAATCGAACGATATTGTCCTGAAACACAACGCCCGCCGCCAGAACGGTTGCAATGAACAGGACGGCGAGCAGGATCAGCGGCGCTATCCGGGTCATTCTTTTCTCCTTCGCGCCGCAAATCCGCCCTTGCGCCGACACATGCGGCCGCCAACTTATACCACGCCGAGCCGGCCACCCCCGCGAGAACGGGGATATTAAAAAGGTTTCAGGAGGCGCGCCAAGCGCTGTCGTTTGGCCGAATCCGGGCATAGACTTAAGATCCGGCCGCAACGCCGGGCGAAACGGAATACGGCGCAGATGAGCGAAAACACCGAAAACCCCCATCCAGACGCCAGCAAGCCAGGCGAGGGGCCGTTGATCAAGCCGCCGAAACCGAGCCTGCTGGCCAATCTGCGCTCAAGTTTTCTCGCCGGCATCGTCGTCGTGGCGCCGATCGGGATTACGGTCGCCATCGTCTATTGGTTCGTCACCGGGCCGATGGCGAGGCTCGACACGTTCGTCAAGCGCTGGCTGCCCGCCGGCGACAGCAGTCTCGAAACGATCACGCGAGCAATTCCCGGCTTCGGCGTGCTGGTCGCGATCATCGCCATCGTGCTGCTCGGCGCCTTCGCCAAGAATTTCATCGGCCGCGCATTTATTCGCGCCGGCGAAAACCTGCTCGATTCCATGCCGGTGGTGCGCAATCTCTACCGATTTTTCAAGAATGTGTTTGAAACGGCGCTGCAGCAATCAGAGCGTTCCTTCAAGGAAGTCGCGCTCATTGAATATCCGCGCCCCGGCGTCTGGGCGATGGCGTTCGTAGTCGGCGACGCCAAGGGCGAGGTGCTTCACCTTCTCGACGACCAGGGTGAAGAGCTCACCTGCGTGTTCATCCCGACGGTGCCCAACCCGACATCAGGCTTTCTTTTGTTCGTACCGCGCGCCGCGCTGCGCCCGCTTTCCATGTCGATCGAAGAAGCTGCGAAAGTGGTCTTTTCGCTGGGACTCGTCGTTCCGGAATTTGAAAGCGGCGAAGACGCCGTCAAGAAACTGGAGGAAATGGCGGCCAAAGCCGGCGAGAAATCCTCTTTGCGCAAGAAACTGTTCGGATCGAAAAGCTGACTGTCAGCCCGCCTGCAGAAGCTTCACTGCATCATCGCGCCCGAAGAGATAAAGCAGCGTTCGCAGCGCCGCGCCGCGGGCTGAGCCAAGCTCAGGATCGCGCTTTATGATCAGCCGCGCGTCGTCGCGGGCGGCGGCCAGCAGATCAGCGTGCGCCGCAAGGTCGGCGATCCGGAAGCGTGGAAAACCAGACTGCGCTGCGCCCAGCAGGTCGCCGGCGCCGCGCAAGCGCAGATCCTCCTCGGCGATGCGAAATCCGTCTTCGGTTTCGCGCAGGATTTCAATGCGCGCCTTGGCGGTTTCGCCAAGCGGTCCTTTGTAGAGAAGCAGACAGGCGGCAGCGAGGTCGCTGCGTCCGACGCGCCCGCGAAGCTGATGAAGCTGCGCCAGTCCGAACCGCTCCGCATGCTCGATCACCATCACGGTCGCATTGGGCGCATTGACGCCGACCTCTATGACAGTCGTGGCGATCAGCACCGACAGGCCGCCCTGATGAAACGCCTCCATCACCGCGTCCTTTTCCGCGCTTCCCATGCGTCCGTGGACGAGACCGACGCGATCGCCGAACACCGCTTTCAGCGATTCATAACGTTCTTCCGCCGCAGTAAGAGAGAGCGCTTCCGACTCCTCGACCAAAGGGCAGACCCAGTAAATCTGCTCGCCGCGGCCGGCGGCGCGGTTAACGGCGGCGACCACTTCATCGATGCGTTCGAGCGGGATCGCGCGGGTATCGACCGGCTTCCGGCCCGGCGGTTTTTCGGCGATGACGGTCGCCTCCATATCGCCGTAAGCCGTGAGCGCCAACGTCCGCGGGATTGGCGTCGCCGTCATCACCAGCATGTCGGGCCTTCGCCGCGCCGAAGCGGCTTCGGCCGCACAGGCGGGCCGCGGCCCCTTGGCGGCGAGCGCCATACGCTGATGCACGCCAAAGCGATGCTGCTCGTCAACCACGACGAAAGCCAGATCACGAAAGGCGACGGTTTCCTGAAACAGCGCATGTGTGCCGATCAGGATGTCGGTGTCGCCGCTGGCGAGGCGCGCAAGTTTTTCCGTACGCTGGGCGGCTTTGTCGCGTCCCGTTAGAATGTCGATCGTCGCCCCCGCGGCTGCGCAAAGCGGCGCCAGGGTCTCGTAATGCTGGCGGGCGAGGATTTCCGTCGGCGCCATCAGCGCCGCCTGGGCGCCGGTTTCGACGGCGTTCAGCATCGCAAACAGCGCGACAACCGTCTTGCCCGATCCGACATCGCCCTGGAGCAGCCGCACCATGCGGTCGGTCGACTCCATGTTTTCGAAGATTTCCTTGATCGCCGCTTTTTGCGCGCGCGTGAGGTCGAAGGGCAGGGCGGTTTTCGCTTTTGCGCACATTGCGCCCTCGCCCTTGATCGCGCGTCCTTTGGCGCGCGCCCGCGTTCGACGGATAAGCGCCAGGGCGAGCTGGTTGGCGAGAAGCTCGTCATAGGCGAGACGCTGGCGCGCCGGCGCCTGCGGCGACAGATCATTGGCCGTTTCGGGCCGATGCGCAGTCTCAAGCGCGGCTTTCCAGTCCTTCCAGCCGCGCAAGGAAAGCCACGCCGCATCCTGCCATTCGGAAAGATCGGGCGCGCGCGCAACGGCGGCGCTGACGGCCTTGCGCATGACCGCCGCCGAAAGGCCCGCCGTCAACGGATAGACCGGCTCGAAAAGCGGCAGGTCTTCGGCGCGCTCGGGATCGACGATATGGTCGGGATGGGTCATCTGCCGCGCGCCGCGATAGTCCTCGATCCTGCCGCTGACGATGCGGCGCTTGCCTTCGGGCAAGACGCGGCGCAGATAATCGACGCGGGGGTGAAAGAAAACAAGGGTCAGATATCCGGTCTCGTCCGAACAGACGACACGATAGGGGCGCCCCGCTTCGCCTGGCGTATGGCGATCGACGCCGACTTCGACCGTGACGAGACGGCCGACTTCAGCCTCGGCAAGTTTCGGGTGGGCGCTGCGGTCGATCAGATTGGCGGGCAAAGTCAGGGCGAGATCGCCCACATGCGGACCGGCGACCTTTTCGATCATGGCGGCGACCTTGGGTCCGACCCCAGGCAGGACCGTTATTTCCGCAAAAAGGGGATTGAGAACAGCGGGTCGCATGGCGTCATCTTATCAGCGGTTTCGCCGCAATTGTCTAAGCACAGCCCGCCGTATATAGCTTGTTTATGGAAAATCCGGACGACGCGCTGCGTCGCAAGCAGCTTCTTTATCGCGCGCAGCGGCGCGGCTTCAAGGAAGCCGATCTCGTCATCGGCGGGTTCGCCGCCGCTAATATCGACGCGTTGACCGAAAGCGAACTCGACTCTTTTGAAACGCTTCTGGGTTTTCCCGACCAGGATCTTTACGACTGGATTCTCGGCAAACGGCCTGCGCCCGACGACGCGGACGGGCCGGCGCTTGAAATGCTGCGCCGTTTCAACGTGGCGCACTCCCCGGCCACATGACAAACGACGACAAGTCGTTGGAAAACGAGAGCCAGCGACCGCCGGTCCGGTTCGCGCCATTTGAAACGCCATTTAATTTCAAAAACGGCGACATCGCCCATCCGGTCTATGTCGCCGGCGAAGGCCCGGGCGTATTGCTGATGCACGAACTGCCGGGCATAACGGCGCAGTTCTGGCGTCTCGCGCACTGGATCAGGGACGCCGGTTTTTCCGTCTACGTTCCGGATCTCTACGCGAAGTCCGGCGCTCCATTAACGTCCGACAACCTTGCGCGTAACGCCATCCGCGCCTGCGTGTCGCGCGAGATCCACCTGTTTGCGCGCAACCATTCGAGCCCTGTCACCCAATGGCTGCGGGCGCTTGCGCGGCGCATGTTCGAGGAACGCGGCGGGCGCGGCGTCGGCGCGGTCGGGTTGTGCATGACCGGCAATTTTGCATTGTCGCTGGCGCTGGAAGAGGCCGTTATCGCGCCGGTCGCCTCCGAGCCGGCGATGCCGCTTGATATGGCGACACAGCAGAGCAGGGCGGCGCTGCACCTTTCGCCCGATGAACGCGCCGCGCTCATCGAGCGCAGCGACCTCGAGGCGATGGCGCTTCGTTTTGACGGCGACCCGACCTGCACGGCGGCCCGGTTCAAGACGCTGCGCGATTTAATGGGCGGCCGCCTCAGCGAAATCATACTGCCCGACTCAGCAAAACATCCGAACGGCAATCCGTTCCCGCATGCGGTGCTGACCAAGGATCTTATCGACGCCGAAGGCGAACCGACCAAAGAGGCGCTTAGCCGGGTGATTGCATTTCTGACGGAAAAGCTGCGCTGACGCGCATTGCGCTTCTCATCCGCGTAATGGATCATTGGGCAGCGTTTTGATTCTAAACTTCGAATCAGCGCCTCTTGAATGATCATGCGAACGTCAGGATCGCGCCGCTGGGCATTAATCCATGCGCCAACAAACCCTCAAACGCGTTCTCAACCGTTTCGACGCCGCGGTCCTCGGTTTCGGCGCGATCATCGGCTGGGGCTGGATCATTCTCGCAGGAACCTGGGTGAGCAACGCCGGTGTCGCCGGCGCGTCGCTGGCGTTTCTGGTCGGCGCCGTTGCGATTATCGTCATCGGCCTGACCTACGCCGAACTTTCATCCGCAATGCCGTTCGCCGGCGGCGAACACGCTTATACGGAGCGGGCTTTCGGAAAAGCCGCGTCATTCATCTGCACGTGGGCGCTCATTTTCGGCTATGTCGCCGTCGTCGCGTTCGAGGCCATCGCGTTGCCTGTCGCGGTCGTATATCTGGCGCCGGAATTCAAAGCCTTTCCGCTGTGGGACGTAGCGGGTTATACGGTCCATGCAAGCGAAGCCGCATTGGGCGCGGTTGCGGCGATCGTCATCACCGTTCTGAACATCTGGGGCGTGCGTATCGCCGTGCGCGCCCAGGCGAGCGTCGTGCTCATTCTCCTTGCGGCGGCCGGCGTGTTGATTGCTGGCGGCTTGACGCATCTCGATCGCGTTCCGGCCAACCTTGACGTGTGGCGCGGATTTCCCGGCGTCTTCGCCGTCGTCATCATGGTCCCGTTTCTCTTCGTCGGCTTCGACGTCATTCCGCAGTCGGCGGAGGAAATAGCAGGCCCCAAGGGAGAAATTGGCCGGGCGCTCATTCTGTCGATCGTTCTGGCCGTCGCCTATTACCTGATCATCGTCTTTTCGGTCGGACTTGCGCCGCTCGATCCGAATGCAGTCGACATCGCCACCGCCGATGCGGCGGGCGCCTGGTGGCGCTCCGACAAGGCCGCCGCCTTCGTCATCATCGCCGGCATCGGCGGCGTCCTCACGAGCTGGAACTCCTTTTTGATCGGCGGCAGCCGGGCCCTTTTCGCAATGGCGCGCGCGCAGCAATTGCCCGCCTTTCTGGCCGTCGTTCATCCGCGTTTCGGCACGCCGTGGGCGGCGATCGCACTGGTCGGCGGCGTTTCAGCCTTCGCGCCGCTCCTCGGGCGCAACGCGCTTGTCTGGATCGTCAACGCCGGCGGGTTCGGAATCACCATCGCCTACGCCTTCGTCGCCGCCGCCTTTGTCGCGCTCCGCCGCCGCGAGCCGGATCTTGCGCGTCCGTATCGCGCGCCGGGCGGCGTTTATGCGGGCGCCGCCGCCTTTATTCTCGCCGCCGGCATTTTCGCGCTTTATCTGCCATGGTCGCCGTCGGCGCTGGCCTGGCCGGCCGAATGGGGGCTCATCGCCGGCTGGGGCGCGCTCGGGTTTTTCTTCTGGCTGTTGCGGCCGACGAGATCGCGAAATCAGTAATTGTTGCTCCTGATCCGCTGAAGCTCTACATCGCACGATCAACGCGACCGTCGAATCCGGCGACCGCGCGTTTGGCGTTGTAGAGTGAAGCAGGTTCAAGACGATGGCGTTGACATCAGGCGCGGCCGAGATCGGCGCGGAAGAAGCGTGGCGAACGAAAGGCGCGCTCACTGTATACGGGGCGCCTGAAGGCGCCGACGCCATGGCCGCCGCGCAAGGAGCCGCGGCGCGCGGCGGGCTTGTGGTCTATGTCGCGCGCGACGGCGCCCGCGCTGCAGCCGCTGCCCAGGCGTTTCGTTTTTTTGCGCCTGAAGCAACCGTCATTGACTTTCCGGCCTGGGATTGCCTTCCTTACGACCGCGCCTCGCCGTCGGCGGCGATTTCGTCAACGCGGATGGCGACGCTGGCGCTGCTTGCGCGCCATGACGGCGCCGCGCCGCTGATCGTCGTCACCTCTATCAACGCCGTTACGCAAAGAACGCCGCCGCGCGAGGCGGTGGAGAGCGCCGTGTTTTCCGCCCGGGCCGGGAACGACGTCAACATGGACGCGTTCATCGGGTATCTCACCGCGAACGGTTATGCACGCGCCTCGACCGTGCGCGAGGCCGGCGAGTTCGCCGTGCGCGGGGGGCTCGTCGACGTCTACCCGCCCGGCGCGGATGAACCGGTTCGCCTCGATTTTTTCGGAGACCGTCTCGAATCCGCACGCGCGTTCGACCCGGCGACCCAAAGAACGACCCGACAGCTTCCCGGCGTCGACTTCGCCGGCGCCTGCGAAATCCTCATGAACGAAGAAAGCGTCTCGCGGTTTCGCAGCGGGTTTGTCGCCGAATTCGGTCCGGCAGGCGACGATCCCGTCTATGAAGCCGTCAGCGCAGCGCGCAAACATGCCGGCATGGAGCACTGGCTGCCGCTCTTTTACGAGCGCGTCGACACGCTGTTCGATTTCATCGGCGACGGGCTGGTGTTTCTCGAACATCTGACCGACGAGGCGGCTGAGGAACGTTTCGCGACGATCGCCGATTACCACGCCGCCCGCGTCGAGGATGCAGAGGAAAAACGCCCCCGTAATTCCGAGTTTTCAGCGCCGGCCTATCGGCCGTTGCCGCCGGCGCGGCTTTATCTTGAGCCGGAAGAATGGCGCGCGCGTCTCGACGCTGTGGATTTGCGCCGGCTTTCGCCCTTCGCGCCGCCGGACGGAAAGCGCGCATTCCATTTCGGCGCCAGGGTCGGCCGCAACTTCGCCGCCGAACGCGCCGGCGAAAAGCTCAACGTTTTCGACGCCGTCGCCGATCATCTTCAAGCCCATACGAAAGCCGGCCGGCGCGCCGTCATCGCCTGCTGGTCGCAGGGCTCGGCTGAACGCATGCGTTCGGTTCTTTCCGATCATGGGACCGCGCCGATCGCCGAGGCTGCCAACTGGCCCGCCGTGCTCGCAACCAGGGAAAAAGTTTCCGTCGCTGTCCTCGGCCTCGAATCCGGCTTTGAAACCGAAGAAGCCGCGTTCATTTCCGAACAGGACATTCTCGGCGATCGTCTTGTGCGGCGCGGGCGGAAAAAACGCGCCGAGAATTTCCTCACCGAAGCCTCAAGCCTTTCGGTCGGCGATCTCGTCGTTCACGTCGAGCACGGGGTCGGGCGATATGAGGGATTGAAAACGCTCGACGTGCAGGGCGCGCCGCATGACTGCCTGCATGTCGGCTACGCCGGCGGCGACCGTTTGTTCCTGCCGGTCGAAAATATTGAGCTATTGTCGCGCTACGGCGCCGAGCAGGAAAACGCCCAGCTCGACAGGCTCGGCGGCGCGGCCTGGCAGGGACGCAAGGCGAAGATGCGCGCGCGCATCCGCATGCTCGCCGAACAGCTTATCGCCATCGCCGCCAAGCGGGCCATGAACAAGGCCGAAACCGCAACGCCCGCCGCCGGCGCCTATGACGAATTCTGCGCGCGCTTTCCCTATGCCGAGACCGAAGACCAGGACGCCGCCATCGTCGACATTATTGAAGACCTCGCCAAGGGCCGGCCTATGGATCGGCTGATCTGCGGCGATGTCGGTTTCGGCAAAACCGAAGTGGCGCTTCGCGCGGCCTTCATCGTCGCCATGACCGGAAGACAGGTCGCTGTGATCGCGCCGACGACTCTGCTCACGCGCCAGCATTTCAAAAACTTTTCCGACCGCTTCAAGGGCTTTCCGATCAACATCGCCCATTTGTCGCGTTTCGTTTCTTCAAGCGATGCGAACGCGGCTCGCGACGGGCTCGCCGACGGTTCGGTCGATATCGTCATCGGCACGCACGCTCTGCTGGCCAAGTCCGTGAAATTTCGCGATCTCGCTCTTGTCATCGTCGACGAGGAGCAGCATTTTGGCGTCAAGCACAAGGAACGGCTGAAGGAGTTCCGCGCCGACACCCATGTGCTGACGCTCACGGCGACGCCGATCCCGCGCACGTTGCAGCTCGCCATGAGCGGCATTCGCGACCTGTCGCTGATCGCCACGCCGCCGGTCGACCGGCTCGCTGTTCGGACCACGGTCGGTCCCTTCGATCCGGTCGTGGCGCGCGAAACGCTCCTGCGGGAACATTATCGGGGCGGGCAGAGCTTCTACATCGCGCCGCGCATCGCCGATCTTGACGGCGTCGCGGAATTCCTGACCGAACATATTCCCGAGGTGAAATTTAAAATCGCGCACGGACGCATCGGCGCAGGCGCGCTCGAAGACGTCATGACGGCGTTTTATGAAGGAAAGTTCGACGTTCTGGTTTCTACGACGATCATCGAATCCGGCCTCGACATTCCGTCCGCAAATACGCTCATCGTCCATCATGCGGACCGGTTCGGACTGGCGCAGCTTTACCAGCTTCGCGGCCGGGTTGGACGCGCCAAGCTCAGGGCCTATGCGTATTTGACAGTTTCCCCACGCAAGAAACTGACGGAAGGCGCCGAACGCCGGCTCAAGGTGATGCAATCGCTCGATACGCTGGGCGCGGGCTTCACGCTGGCGTCCCACGATCTCGATATTCGCGGCGCCGGCAATCTTTTGGGCGAGGAGCAATCGGGCGCGATCAAGGAAGTCGGCGTCGAGCTCTACCAGCATATGCTGGAAGAAGCCGTCGCCGAATTCCGCGACGGCGGCGCGGCGCGCGAGGAGACCTGGTCGCCGCAAATCAGCACCGGCGCTTCGGTTCTCATTCCGGATTATTACGTCGCCGATCTCGACGTGCGCATGGCGCTTTATCGCCGGCTTGGCGGGCTTGAGGAGGAGACCGAGATCGAGGGCTTCGCGGCCGAGCTTGTCGACCGCTTCGGCCCGCCGCCGGCCGAGGTCGAGCACCTTCTGGAAATCGTCGCCATCAAAGGCTTATGCCGGCGCGCCGGCGCGGCGAAGATCGAAGCGGGCCCGAAAGGCGCGGTGGTTTCCTTCCGCAACAATCGGTTCGCCAATCCCGCCGGTCTCGTCGCGTTCATTTCGGAATCGCCGCTCGACATGAAATTGCGTCCTGATCAGAAACTCGTCTTTCGTCAGAACTGGCCGGACGAACGCGCGCGGCTGAAAGGCTGCCGGCGGATCGCGATGGAACTGGCCGACATCGCCGCTGCGGCGAAATGACAAAGGATGCTTAGATATTGGCGACGCGCGGATTTTGCGCGGACATGGCCTGCAATAGCCCCGCGACGCTCTCCTCGATGCAGGCGCCGCGCGGGCGGCCGTAAACGGCTATCTGCGCCCGGATGGGAAACAGCTCCTCATCGGTGCGCCCGCGAAACATCGTGTTGGCGATGACGCCCTCGATGCGCCGGCCGGCGCGCTCGGCGTCATTATCGAGCGTCGACGGCATGGCGACGATGAAAACGTCGCGCGAAAGGCGCGCCAGGAAATCTTCCGCGCGCGTAACCCGGCGCACCAGCGCGGCTGCGTGTCTGAGCGCGCGCGTTTCGCTGATGCGGTCCATATCCGCCCCACCCTCCGGTTGAAGGCGAACACCCAGAAGCGAGAGCGGTCGATGAGTCTGATCCGCACGGGCGCAAATCCGCGCGCCGTGCTGCTGGAGGAAATGTCCCGCAAAAACGCCCGAAGCCTTGTCGCGTACGCCTTCGCCCGCCGATGCTGTCAGAAACCGCCGCATCGCGGCCGCCAGCCGCGCGCGCCGCGTCCACGCCAGAATGCGCGCTTCGAGATCCTCTTTCATATGTTCGACGAGGAGAATTTCACGCGCGCCCCGTCCGCTCAACGCCGCGATCCCGTCTTCGCCGTCGGCGGTGAACAAAACCGGCAGGTCGCGGTGTTTCGGATGGCGGCGCATGGCGCGGGCCAGGCTAAGCAACGGATCGCCGGCGCCGTGCGGCATGAACACGGCGCAATCGAAACCGCGCGTTTCCATGGCGCGCATCGCCTGTCCCGCCGTCAACACGCCGATGCAATCGCCGGCGACTTCGCGCGCCGACTCGATCGCCATCAGCGCCTGTGCGCCCGGCGTTCCGGCGATCAGCACGGAAGGCGCGGCGTTGGAGGTTTCGATCGGCGGAAAATCCGTCAGCCGGCTCGCCGCCGCCAAGCTTTTCAGCCTTTCGCCGGTTTCTTCGGCGAGGTTTCTCAGCCGAAGAAGATCGCGGCAGCGGTCGACTGCGGGGATCAGCGTGTCGGCGACAATGACGACTTCGCCCGCGCGGCGCAGATGCGCCCGCCCGACGGCTGAAAGTTCGGGCCCCGCCACGAACAACATGCTCGATTCCGGCGAGCCGCGCCGTAGAGTCGCTGTCAGTTTCTGAGCCCGCTTGGCGCTGATTTCATGCCCGCGCAGATCAATCAGGCTGAGATCGGCGCGCCCGTCGCCGCTTTCGCCGAGACATTCATAGCCGGCGCCCGCGAATGTTTCGCACAGTTCGGCGCGCGCTGAGTCCCTGGCTGAAACGCAGGCGATCCGCGCGCGCGGCGAGAAATGCGTCTTCGCGAACCCCATTGAACCCCTCGTCGTCAAACGCCGGCGCGATAGCCGGACCAACGTCAGCGGGTCCGGGCGCCACGGCCCGCGTCATTCAAGATGCGGGCCGCTTGAGCCTTTTCGCCAAGAGGTTGCGCGTCTTCCCCGTCAGTCGCCGTTGCGGCGACCAGACGGCTTTCCGAAAGGCAGAGATCGGGCTCGCCGGCGGTCGGGAACAGGCCGGCCGCGGCGCGCTCCTGATAACAGGGCAGGGCGGCGAGGAACTCCTGCGGCCGGTTGATCGGTCCGGCCTCCCGGTACAGTCTCGCGGTCTGAACGCCGATATAGCGCCAGTGCCACGGCTCGAAGCTGTCCGTACCGGGAAGATAGTCGTTGCCCGGCGGATAAGAGAGAATGAACCCGAACCGGAACGCGTTTTCTTCGAAGCACTGATTGGCGCGATCGCTGCGGCGCATCAGGCGTCCGTTTACATTGATGTCGGCGGCGAGGCCGAGCTGATGTTCGGACATGCCGGGCGGTGTCACCGTGCCCTTGTAGCCGATGCGCTGGTAGAGGCCTTTCTGGGTGCCGAAGGACCGGTAACCCGAGCGCAACGAAATATTTTCGCCTGACACCGACCGGCACAGCGACATTAGCTGCGCGAGGCGCACGGGCAGGTTGGCCTCGCGCGGATCGGCGCCCGCATCGGGCGCGAGGCGCACCAGCATTTCTTCAAGATCAGGATCCTTGCCGATTGGTATGGAATAATCGGCCGCCGACACCAGATCGCGCGGCGCATAATCGGACGGCAGCGGAAAGCGCTGCGACACCGGCCGGTCGATGTCGCTGCGACGATCATGTTCGCGATTGACCGCATAGCGCTGGGCGCCGAACGCGTCGCGAAACAGGTTGCGCATGTGTTCGTAAAGCGCTTGCGCTTCGGTCTGACGACCCTGCCGTTCGTAAACGCGCGCCAGCAGCCTGATATAGAGGCTTAAGTCCGGGTTGTTGGCGCCCTTGACGCGCTCCTGCGCGTGGAAGGCTTCGAGATAAATCGTCTCGGCGTCTCCCAACCGGCCCATTTCGGCATAGACGGGACCGAGAATCAAAACTAGTTGCACCGTATCCTGATGATCGCCGCCGAGCAACTCGCGCCTGATTTCATAGGCGGCAGACAGCAGCCCCGCGGCTGCGTATACGCCGCTTTCGCGCATGGCGTAGAATGCGCCGAGCGCAGCCATTTCATTCGCTGCAGCCAATCGCGCCTCGCGCCCGCCGCCGAAGAGCTCGCCGCCGCCAGTCGGTTTCAGGGCTTCAGCGAAGAGATCCGCCGCCTTGCTCACCCGCGCCGCGTAAAAAGCCTCCAGCGTATCCCTGGCTTCGGGCCGGGGCCGCGCGCCTTCATCGCTGGCGAGTTCGAGGAACGTCGCGTAAATCGACACTGACCGCGCCAGCTCATCAGTGAGAATGTAGGCGCGCGCCAGCTTGTCCTCGATGGTCGCGCGCTCGCGGTCGTCGTAGCGTCTTGAGACGGGGGAGGACAGGACCTGTTCATAAAGCGTCGCGCCGCGCTCATACCGGCCGGCGTCGATTTGCGCTCTGGCGAGTGTTTTTTTCAGCGGAACCAGAACGTCTTCGCCCGCGCCGGCCTTCATCCGCATCGCCAGAACGCGTTCGCCGTAGGCGACGGCCGGCTTCGGCGATCCCGCCTCGACCAGCACCTTGAAGCGCGATTCCGCCGCATCCGGGTCGATGCGGACAATGACATTGAAATACGCAGTGTAGACGAGCGCCAGGAGCGTAAACGCTCCGGCGAACATCATCGGCGAACGCAACCTCATCGTCGCCAGCCTTCCCCTCGTAACCCGAAACCCCGATGCGCCGAAACGTTATCATCTTACACGGCCGGAGGCGACTCCCGCGCCGATTCAAAACGCGTTGATATGGCGCAAGCGCTCGAGATTCGCCAAGGCGGAGCCGTACAGCGCCCAGACGCAAGCAGCTTTATGAAAATGGCCGGCCGGAGAAGGGTTTATCTAATGCGCCAGGGGCGGATGGACTATTTTGACCCCGCAATCACTGGTCTCCGGCGAGCCGATCTGACGTTGGAAGGCCGGCGTCAGGCCGAGGCCGCGCGCCCGAATTCGTGGGCAGTTGAGTAACCGGCCGAACAGGCCGCGCGGTGCGAAGCAGACCCTATCTCCCTCCGGGCTTTTTGGGTAAGATCAGCGCTTGGGGATCTGTCGGAGAGGAGAGTTGCGATGCCTTACGGGATGAAAAGAGGCGTCAAGGCGCCGGGGGAATTCGGATTTGCGGACATGATCGGGCTGGCGCTCGCCGGATCGGCCGGCATCATCGCCGCCCTTGTCACGGACTTCCAACAATCGGGAGAAGCCTCCGCGCTCTACACCATTAACCAGTGGGTTGTCGCGATCGGGAGCATGTTGGGTTTCACCAACATTCCCCTCTGGGTCGTCGCCGTCGGCCTGATCGTCGCGGGCGCGGCCTCGACATTTTATTTTCAGCCGATCACGCGCCAGGGCGCTTTCGCCCAAGGCTTCGGGCTGCTCGCCGTAATTATGACCGCAATACCTTCCGACCTTGCGGGCGGGCTCGAAGCGATCGCTCACGGTGATGACTTGCCCGGTCTGGAGCCAGTGAGCCTGTCGCGCGAAGCAGCGCTGCCCTTTGGAGGCGCAATTTTGCCGGCCGCTTTCACGCCGGCCGTTTATTCGACCGGGCAGGCGCGCGTTTACACAGTGCAGGCGCGCCGCGCCGTCGATAAATACGAGGTCCACCTCACCATCAATTTCCCCGAGGGCATTCCTGAAGATATCGACACAATGATTCGTAAAGGAACGATCCGGGGCCGTTTGCACAACGCGGACACCGGTCAGACCTGGAATCTGTTCCGCACGTCCGGCGGCACGGTGCACCGCGAAGGCGACGAATTGCATATCCACGCCGGCGTTCCCGCCCAGTCGGAAGCGGCGACTCTGTGGGTGCGCGTTGAATGCGCGAGCTACGGCATCGAAGTGCAGTCGGCCGACGCCCGTCTGGGTGAAACGCTCTACTGGACGATCGACATGCAGCCTTCGGGCACGCCGTTGTTTCTGCAGAGACTGAACAAGAGTTATTGGTTCTGATTTCAGGAACGCGCGGGCGGAAGGAGCGATGGCGCGGCGCGACGAACGATATGACGACGGCAGAGGCGCGTTCTGGGTGCTGGTCGTGCTTCTTCTGCTCATCATCGCCGGCGCTCTTTTCCTCTGGCGCTGGTGGAACGAGCGCGCCGATGAAGAGTTTGCCGACACGCAGCCGGCGCCGGTCGAGGAGAGTGCAGCCGCGCCCGTTGTCGAACCTGAACCCGAAATTATAGAACCGGCGCCGATCGAAGAGCCCGAGCCGCCTGTTCCCGAGGCTGTCATCTTCACGGTCTATTTCGACCTGATGAAATCGAACCTGACCGAAGCGGCTGCGGCTGAAATCGACGCGGCGCTCGCCGGCCTCGATTCTTATCTCGTCACGTCCGTGCGCATCGACGGGTATGCCGACACCGCGGGAACCGACGCCTATAACCTGCCGCTTTCAGCGCGCCGCGCCGAGGCGGTGCGCAGCTATCTTCTCGCCCGCGGCGCGCCGGAAGGCCGCGTCGTAACGGCAGGCCATGGTGAGACCGGCCTCGCCCTGCCGACCGCCGACGGCGTGCGCGAGCCCCTCAACCGCCGCGCTGAAGTCGAAATCCGGTTCGATTGAGCGGCGAGGAAAACCCGTGCGCCCTAGCGAGCGCGGTTGATTGGCGGGGCGAACCTACGATGTCCGCAACGCTTAATCGACACAGTTGCTACGAGGCGCGAAGCGCCTGATGCTTGGCCTCAACACCTTGCGCCAAATCCTCGCCCGCTGCTTCCCCGAGCAAATAAAACGCTTCCTCGATCAGCTCCTCTCGCCAAACCTGCCCCTCAAGCCCTTGATCCGACTCGGCTTTTGAAGGAGAGTCGAGTACCGTAGCGGCGCAGGCTAATCTCAATCGACAACATTCATATCGACTTAAGTAGGTCATCATTGAAATATGCACGATTGATGTGAACAATGAAGTGGTCCTGCCTTTTTGGACAGCCCGGCGGCGATTTTAAGGTGTATCCGGT
>JBHHVZ010000019.1:0-36652 GCA_046756245.1 Parvularculaceae bacterium | reverse complement strand
CGTCCTGGCCAATCACAATCTGATTGGGACCGTCCTCAACAAGGCGCCCGTCGCCATCGGCGCCAATCAATATTACTAAACCACTACCGGCTGGCGCCGGTCATCGTTCCGTTATCGTCCGTGACGGACCGGCCCCGTCGGTAGGCGCCGAATTAACTGTAATTCGACTCTCTCCCCGCTTGAAATTTGCGGTAAACCGCCCAGTTTAATTAGCTGTAAAGGAGTCTTTCATTTTAAGGACACTCTTTTCCGTATAATCAACGCTGGTTGGAGCCTGTTTTTGCAATGAAAGTGTCGCCCTCCGCAAAGGCCGCCGGTCTGATCGTCGCCGTGATCGCGGCTTATTTTGGGGCGCGGGCGGCGTTCCGCGGCGACGGCGCAGACGGCGCCGAAGTCGGGGAATCGAAACTGTTCCCGGTCATTGCTCAAACCGTCTCGCCCCAAACCTGGCAGGACGAAATCGTCATCCGCGGCCGCACCAAGGCTGAACGTAAAGTGATCCTGCGGGCCGAAACGCCCGGCGCTGTGGCTGAGACGCCGGCGACGCTCGGCGCGCTTGTGGCGGAAGGCGATGTCATCTGCAAGCTCCGGGTCGACGCCCGGCGGGCCCAACTGAAAGAAGCGCGCGCGGCGCGCGACAGGGCCAAGCTCGACTATGACGCGGCGGTGAAACTCAACCGCGAAGGCTTCCGGGCCGAAACCGCCGTGGCGGCGGCGCGGGCTGCGCTTGATCTGGCCAAAGCCAATCTCGAACAGGCTGAGCTTAATCTCGAAAAAACTGAAATCCGCGCGCCGTTCGACGGCGTATTCGAAAAGCGCATGGCGGAAGTCGGGGATTATCTCGGAATTGGCGACCCGTGCGGCGTCGTCATTCAGCGCTCGCCGTTTCTCGTCGTGGGCGCGGTCTCCGAGCAGGAGGTGGCGAAAATCGCCGTCGGCGACCGCGGCGCCGCGCGTCTGGCGACGGGAGAAGTCCTGCAAGGCGAGGTGCGCTTCGTGGCTAAATCGGCCGATCCGCTGACCCGAACGTTCGACGCGGAGCTGGAGGTTCCTAACGAAGACGGCGCGCTGCGCGACGGAGTCACCGCCGAATTCACCGTCTATGCAGCGCGCAGACAGGCCCACCGCGTACCCCGTTCGGCGCTGACGCTGGACGACGAGGGCGTCGTCGGCGTCCGTCTGCTCGACGGCGGCGACACGGTTCGATTCGCCAATGTGACGCTGTTGGGCGAAGGGCGCGAGGGCGTCTGGGTCGGCGGCCTTGAGGGCGACGTGCGGCTGATCACGCGCGGTCAGGATTTCGTCTCGCCGGGTCAAAAAGTCGCCGTGACGGAAAGGAAGACGGAGTCATGACTCGCATCGTCGACGCCGCTTTCTCTCGCGTTCGCGTCGTCCTGACCGCGCTGGCGGTGATGATCGTCTTCGGATTTCTATCCTTCAAGACGATCCCGCGCGAAGCCGAGCCCGACATTCCCGCGCCTTTTGTCCTGGTTACGATTCCGCTTCCCGGCGTGTCGCCCGAAGACGGCGAGCGGCTGCTGGTGCGCCCGTCCGAGCGCGAACTCCAAAGCATCGAAGGCCTCAAACAGATGGATTCGCTCGCCTATGACGGCGCGGCGCAGATCATTCTCGAGTTCCAGACAACCATTGATGTCGATCAGGCGGTGCTCGACGTACGCGAGGCTGTCGACCGGGCGAAGGCGGAATATCCGGCGGATGCGGAAGAACCGATCGTCACCGAGTTCAATCTTCAAAACCAGTTTCCGATCCTCACCGTCATGCTTTACGGCGATGCGCCGGAGCGCGCGCTCTATCAGACCGCCAAGACGCTGCAGGACAGGCTCGAAAGCATCGGCGGCGTGCTCGAAGCGCGGCTCACCGGCGCGCGCGAAGAACTGCTCGAGGTCATTGTCGATCCGGAGATTCTCGAATCCTACGGACTGACCGAGATCGAGGTCGTCAATGCAGTGAACGCCAACAATCGTCTGGTGACGGCGGGATCGATCGATCTCGGTGAATCGAAATTTTCTGTGAAAGTTCCGGGTCTCGTCAAGAACGCTGCGGACCTGATGGCGATACCCGTGCGCGTCAGCGGCGACAATGTGGTCACCATCGGCGATCTCGGCGAAGTGCGGCGGACCTTCAAGGACCGCAACGGCTATGCGCTGTTCAACGGCCGGCCGGCGATCGGGATCGAGCTTTCCAAGCGCGCCGGCGCCAATATCGTCGAGACTATCGAAACCGCCCGCGGCGTCGTCGAGGCGGAGGCGGTCTATTGGCCCGCTTCCGTGAAATACGCCTTCCTGAGCGATCGTTCGGTGATGGTGAACGACAATCTCAACGGACTGACGTCTTCGGTGATGACCGCGATTCTGCTGGTCATGATCGTCATCGTCGCCGCCCTCGGCCTGCGCTCGGCGATCATGGTCGGCGTCGCCATACCGACGTCTTTTCTGATCGGTTTTCTGCTGCTCGCAGTCTCCGGCTACACGCTCAACATGATGGTGATGTTCGGGCTGGTGCTTTCCGTCGGGATGCTTGTCGACGGCGCGATTGTGATCGTCGAATACGCCGACCGGCGCATGATCGAGGGCGCCGAGCGCAAGGTCGCTTACGCTGAAGCGTCGAAACGAATGTTCTGGCCGGTCATCACCTCGACCGCGACGACGCTCGCCGCCTTCATCCCGTTTCTTTTCTGGCAGGATCTGAGCGGCGAGTTCATGCGCTATCTGCCGTTGACGCTGATCTATGTTCTCATCGCCTCGCTCACGGTGGCGCTGATCTTCCTTCCGGTTCTGGGGTCGGTTCTGGGGCTGCCGAAACGGTTGAAGGAAAGGCTCGGCCTTAAGGGCAAGACGGACCAGCCGAAGGAATATGAAATCGACGAGGTCGACCCGACAACGCTCGGCGGTCCGATCGCAGCCTATGTACGCATTCTTAAGGAGCTTGTTCGCCGCCCGCTCCTCGTCATGCTGGCCGCCGTCGCCATTGTCGGCGGCGCGATCGAAATCTACCGGATCGCCTCGCCAGACCTCGAATATTTCATCCGCTCCGACAACGAGGAAGTGAAGCTTCTCGTTCAGGCGCGCGGCAATCTTTCGGAAAAGCAGAAGATCGACATCGTCCGCGAAGTTGAGGCGCGTGTTAAGGACCATCCGGCCATAGAACACATCTATCTGCAGACCGGGCCGGCGCTCAGCCGTAATGTGGAGTTGCCGGCCGAAACCATCGGCCAGGTCGGCCTCGACCTTCTGCCCTACTCAGAACGCAAGCATTCCCGCATCGTCATGGAGGAACTCCGGACGATGGTCAGGGACGCGCCCGGCGTCATCGTCGAAGTACGCCAGCGCGAGGGCGGCCCTCCGATCGGCAAGGACGTGCAGGTCGAAATCACCGCGCCCGATTTCAACGCGATGGTCGAGGCGGCCGAAAAGACCCGCGATTTCGTCAACGCCGCGACGATGGAAGTGAACGGCCGAACCGTCGCAGCCTATATGGACCAGGAAGACACGCTGCCGCTTCCCGGCATCGAATGGTCGATGGAGATCGACCGGGCGCTCGCCGGGCGTTACGGCCTCAGCGTGCAGCAGGCGGGCGCGGTCCTGCAATTCGTCACCGATGGTTTGCTGATCGACAAATACCGCCCGGACGATTCCGACGACGAGATCGACATTCGCGTCCGCTATCCGGAAGAAAACCGCAATATATTCGCCCTCGACGCGGTGCGCGTGCAAACGCCGCAGGGCTCGGTGCCGATTTCCAATTTCGTGCGCCGCGAAGCCAGGCCCCAGGTCGACCGCATCAACCGGCGCGACAGCCGGCGCATTATCGAGGTCAAGGCCAACGGCAATACTCAGGTCAAGGGCCATGAAGTCAGTCAGGACCGGGCCATTGCGTTAATGAAGAACTGGCTCAATACGGGCGCGCTCGGGCCCGAAGTCGAATGGATCATGCGCGGCGCCGACGAGGAAACCGCCGCGGCCGCCGACTTTTTCAAGGCCGCCATGGCGGCGGCGCTTTTCATGATCGCGCTTATACTTCTCCTGGAGTTCAACAGCTTCTATCACGCGACGCTGACGCTGTCGGCGGTCGTTTTATCCGTGATCGGCGTATTGCTCGGCATCGCGCTGACCGGGCAATACTTAAGCGTCATCATGACCGGCACGGGCATTGTCGCGCTCGCCGGCATTGTCGTGAACAACAATATCGTGCTGATCGACACCTACCAGCACCTGCGCCGAAAAGGCCTCGCCGTCGAGGACGCCGTCCTCCGCACCGCCGCCCAGCGCTTGCGGCCGGTTCTCCTGACCACCGTGACGACGATCCTCGGCTTGTTGCCGATGGTGTTCGAGCTCAATGTCAATTTCACAGCGGGAACCATCTCCCGCGGGTCGACCACGTCCGATTGGTGGGTGCTGTTGTCGTCGGCGGTGGTGTACGGCCTCGCCTTTTCAGCGGTGCTGACGCTGGTGCTGACGCCGGTGATGCTGGCCGCGCCGACCGTGCTCAGACGGCGCACGCCGGCGGCGATGGCGATCGTTCGCGCGGTCTGCGCGCGCACCTGGGCGTGGATGAGAGGCCGCAGGATCGATCTGGAAACCGCCGCGCCCACGGCGCAGAAACCATCGGGCAACGCCGAAAAGCCCTTCCCCCGCGCCGCCGAGTAAGGCCGGCGACTACCGGCCGTCCGTTTCCTCTTCGCCCTCTTCTTCCGGAACGACGAAAATCTGGCCTGGATAAATGAGGTCAGGATCGCGGATCTGGTCGATATTGGCTTCGTAGATAATCGTGTATTGGGCGCCGCGACCATAGGCGCGCCGAGAGATGCGCCACAGGCTGTTGCCGGGCTGTACGATGACCCTGCCTTCGACAATTTGAATCTGGTCGGGCGAGGCGCGCTCGAACGGCAGTTCGATCGCATAGGCCGGCCTTCCGTTCTCGTCGAGCTGGATGACATGCAGCGTATAAACGCCCGGCGCCATCGACGCGGACAGCGTCCAGCGGCCATTCTCGTCGGACGTGGTTTGCCCGACCGGCTGGCCATTGGCGAAGACCTGCACCACGCGGAGCGGTTCGGCGCGGCCGGAAAAAATGACGCTTCCCGAGTCGTCGTAATCGATGACGTCGAGCGACAGCGGTCCCAGTCCTTCTACGGGGTCGCGCGGGTTCTGCAGCACCTCGGTCGCGCCGCCCGGCGTCGTGCGCAGCACCAGCGGCCGGTCGCCGGGGCGCTCCGGCACATAGATGACGATCGTTTCATCGGCGCGGACCGTCAGCCCGTCTTCCGTCGTCATCGACAGGCTCAATTCGACCGGCCCGGTTTCGAGCGGCGTTTCGGTCGCCACCGCCCAGGCGCCGTCAGCTTCGACGACGGTCGAGACGAGTTCCTCGTCATTGGCGTAGACGGTGACCGTCGCGCCCGGCTTGCCGCGCCCGGCGATGACCGCATAGCCGGTGCGGTCGACGCGAACGATATCAAAACTTGGAAGTGCGGTTTCCGCCTTTTCCGGCTCGGCCGGTTCGCCGGGTTCCTCCGCCGGCGTTTCGATCTCCGCCGGCGGTTCGATGATGTTGAAGCGCTCCGCCGCTTTCCAGGCGATGAATCCCAGAATAATCAGCAACAGGACGATAATGACGACGCGCACGAGCATTCTCCACACAAGCCTTGCGGCGGCCCCGAATTAACCTTATCAACACGGGATCGCGCATACAATGCGCCCATGTTCGAAAAAACCGCGTAAGCTTATGAAATCCCTATGCGTTTATTGCGGCTCGAAGGCCGGGGACGACCCCGTTTTTCTTGAGGCGGCCCGTTTCGTCGGCCGCGAGGCGGCCCGGCGCGGCTGCCGCATCGTCTATGGCGGCGGCAAGCTCGGTCTGATGGGGGCCGCTGCAGGCGCAGCGCGCGATGCAGGCGGCAGGGTGTTCGGGGTCATTCCGGACTTTCTTGTCGAACTCGAGGGCATACTCGACGGCGTCGACCACACGGTCGTCCAGACCATGCACGAGCGAAAAATGCTGATGTTCGAGGAGGCCGACGCCATCTGCGCGCTGCCCGGCGGGATCGGCACCCTTGAGGAACTTATCGAAACGATCTCCTGGGCGCGGCTGGCGCTGCACCAGAAACCGATCGTCGTGTTGAACGTTCAGAATTTCTGGTCGCCGCTCAAGCAATTGTTCGAACATATCGTGGAGCGCGGTTTCGCGCCGCCGGCGCTGCTCAAGGAAGTCACGTTCGTCGACAGGCCGGAAGACGTTATTCCGGCTGCGGAAAGACGGCTTTTAAGGGCGGTTGTTTAACATTTGCAGGCAGGTCGACGCACAACCTTCATTACCTGCGCTCCGCCCCCTTCGCCTCGCTTCACTCGGCGCTTCCCCCCAAGCGGGGGAAGAACACCTGCCGCAGTATAGCGTTATTCCTCCCCCAATTATCGGGGAGGTGTCGAGCGGCGAAGCCGCGAGACGGAGGGGGTGAGGCGAACGATCCAGACAGATTGCACGATATGGGATATTAAGCCCGCCGGCCCGAGAGGCGCGCGCGCGCCTTTTCCGCGCCGATAAGCGGAAAAAGCGCCGCCATTTCCGGACCGTTTGCGCGGCCCGTGAGCGCCAGACGCAGGGGCATGAAGAGCTTTTTGCCTTTGGCGCCGGTTTTGTCCTTCAAGGCGGCCGTGAACGTCTTCCAGCTTTCCTCCGTCAACGGACCGTCGGGAATGAGCGCGGCTGCTCTATTCATGAACGCGGCGTCCTCGATGACCGGGTCGATCTCGCCTTCGACCACGTCGCGCCATTCGGCGGCTTCTTTCAAACGGGTGATGTTGCCCCGCGCAGCCTCCCACAGCGGTTTCGTCACGCCGAGCGCGGACAGTCTGTCCGCGACCGCCTCGAACGGCGTTTCATGCAGGAGGCGGGCGTTCAGCGCTTCAAGCTCGCCCATGTCGAAGCGGGCCGGGGCGCGGCCCATCTTGGAAAAATCGAAATCGGCCGCGAGGCGGGCGAGATCGGGCTCGGGAACGACCGGATCCGATGTGCCGAGGCGTGCGAGCAGACTCGTAATCGCTGCGGCTTCAAGTCCGTCTTCGCGCAACGCTTCGATCGACAGCGCGCCGAGGCGCTTGGAGAGGCTTTGTCCGTCGGCCCCGACGAGCAGCGAGTGATGCGCGAACGCCGGCGGTTCGCCGCCGAGCGCCCGCATGATCTCGATCTGCACCGCCGTGTTGGTGACGTGATCCTCGCCGCGGATGACATGGGTGATCGCAAGATCGAGATCGTCGACGCAGCTCGGCAGCGTATAGAGATATTGTCCGTCCTCGCGAATGAGCACCGGGTCGGAGACGGCGCCCGTGTCGACAGTCGTATGGCCGCGAATGAGGTCGGTCCATTCGACCGGCGTGCACGACAGCTTGAATCGCCAATGGGGTTTCCTGCCTTCGGCCTCGAACGCCTTGACCTGGTCCGGCCTATAATTGAGCCCGGCGCGGTCATAGACCGGCGGCAAGCCGCGGGCGCGTTGCAGCTTCCGTTTGCGCTCGAGCTCCTCGCCGGTCTCGTAACAGGCGTATAAGAGCCCCATCTTTTTAAGCTCTTCGGCCGCCGCGTCGTAGCGCGCGAAGCGTTCGGACTGGCGCACGCTGTCGTCGCAGGCAAGCCCGAGCCAGGCGAGATCCTCGCGGATCAGGTCTTCGTACGCCCTGGTCGAGCGCTCGAGATCGGTGTCGTCGATCCGCAAAATGAAGCGGCCGCCCTCGCTGCGCGCAAACAGCCAGTTCCAGAGGGCGGCGCGGACATTGCCCACATGCAGCTTGCCGGTCGGCGACGGGGCGAAGCGGACGGTGACGGTCATGGGTTTCGATTGCTCAAGCTCGGACGGAAGAACGCGTGGTTACGCCCTTCAGTCCGGCGGGTCAAACCCCGCGAAAGCCGCCCCGCCTAGCAGCCCGAATCCGAAGTTCGTCACATTATTCAGCTTGCGCCGTACGAACTTCGGATTCGATAAGGCTGCTAGCAAATTCATAGTGCTAGTGTGGCTTATGGGTCAGGAATTCGCTTCGGCGGGCGCTGTAATTGTCGAGCGAATTCCTGACCCGCCACACTAGCGGAGCGAGACGGTCAGCGTAAGCCGCGACGGGCGCTCGGCCGAATGATGGACCCGGTTACGGGCGACCCGCGGTTCGCTCTGTTCCGGGATCGGCTCGGCCGTGTTCAGATTGCGCGCAAAGCGCGGGAAATTCGAAGACGAAACTTCGAGCCGGATGCGGTGGCCGGGGGCGAAATAATTCGCCGTCACCATCGGCTGGATGGTGATTTCGTATACGCCGTCCTCCTCCATGAATACGGGCGGCTTGTCATAGCCCTCGCGCCAGCGCGCCCGCTGGGCGGTTTCGTCGAGGTTGTACGCCGTTCCGTCCGGGAAAACGTCGACGAGCTTGACCATAAAGTCCGTATCCGGCGCGTCGGACGAGACATAAAGCGTCAGCTTTATCGGACCCGCAATGTGCAGCCCCTCCTCGAGCGGCGCGCTGGTGTAAACGAGCACGTCGTTGCGCGCCTCATTGGGGCGCTGGTCGAAGACGCCGCCGTCGACAGCGTCGCCGATGCAGCAAATGCCGCCGCCAAGCGAGGGAGTCGGATTCATCGGATCGTACGTATAGCCGTCCGATCCGCCTGCCTCGTCTTCAAGCGGCGCGCGCGCCAAGACGCCGTCGCCGAAAATGCTGTTGGCGCCGGCCTCGCCGGAGTCCAGGTAAAAAGTAACTTCCCTCGACCCCCGCGGCGGCCAGTTTCTGTCGCTGCGCCATTTGTCGGCGCCCATTTCGTAATACTGGACAGGCGGGGTCTTGCGCTCGAAGCCGTTGCGCTCCCCTTTCACATAACGGTCGAAGAAATCAAAAACGAGCTCGAAATAATCGAGCGCGGCGTTTTCGAACGTGCGGTCGCCGACCTCGCCGACCGAGTCGCGGTAAAAGCGGCAATGCAGATTGGGGCCGACGGCGACAAATTGGTTCTGGCCGGCTTCCTTGTCTTCCGTATTGTTTCGAGCGTGGTTGAACAAAGCGAGGTTCGGCGCGATCGACACGTCATACCAGGAAAAAAGCCACAGCGCCGGCGCGTCGATATTGTCGTCGTCAAAGAACAGCCCGCCTTCGCGCCAGGCCGGATCGCCGGGAGGCCGCGATGTAAACGCGTCAAGCGTCGCGTTCGGCGCATCGACGGCGTTGAGCATATCCTTCAAGGGCAAATGCCGGATCGCCTCGTCCCAGTCGACGTCGGGCTCCTCGGGATCAAGGTCATACCAGTCGGCGAGACGGGCGCGCTCCTCGCGCGATAAGTCCTTAGGAATTTCTGGGCGCAACGTGGTTTGCAAACTGCCATAGAGCCAGGGCGGGTAGAACATCTGCTCCGCCCCGCCGCGATACCAGTTTCCCTGCTCCCAATAGGGGCCAACCTTGCCGATGCCCGCGCCCGGCGCCATCGGCACGACGGCCGCCAGCGCCGGATGATTCTGCGCGGCGAGCGCCAACTGCCATTCGGCCGGCGAGGAGCATCCGATCGCGCCGACCTTGCCGGTCGACCAGTCCTGCGCGGCGAACCAGTCAAGCGCGTCGACGCCGTCGGTCTTGGGAAAGCCCAATATCTCCCAGTCGCCTTCGGAAAAATATTTCCCGCGTTCATTCTGGATGGCGAACGCATAGCCGCGACGCAGAGCTTTGAGCGCGAACCGCATATGCGTTGCGCGCAGCGGGTTGTAGTTATAAGGCGTTTTCCACCAGATAATCGGAACCCTGCCGCGCCTGTCTTTCGGCAGGTAAATGTCCGTAGACAGACCGACGCCGTCGCGCATTGGCACGAGAACTTGTTTCTGTATATCGGCAAGCTCTTCAAGCTCGCGCTTCAACTGTTCTTCGGACTTATGCCTGTCGGGATCGGGAGCGACGTCGTAGCCTTGCGCGAAAACCGTAAGCGGGGCGAGCGCTGCAAAAAGCAGGGCGACCGTCATTTTCCAAAATTTCATGATTCCCTCTGGTCTGCGGCTCATGAGGCTTTATTTTATGGAGGGAGTATGGGCCATTCAGCGCCGCTCATCAATCGGTCGGCGGCAGTCAAGTATTCGTTTCAGGAGCCGACGGTTCAAATGACCGGGAAAGATAGCCCTCGATGTCGGGAGGTCCGGACTCTCTCAGAACGGTTTCGACATAAAGGCGGCGTTCGGCCCAGATGACTTCGAGGTCCCACACGCAGAAGGAATAATCGTCGCCGCCGTCGCGCCATTCGGCGCCGGGCGCCCGTTCGGTCACGAATGTGTGGATGACAAGCTCGTTTTCGTTCTCCCACCAGCAAAGTACGACATAAAGCATCGCCGCGCCGGGATGGAAGATCACGAAACCGACGCCGGGCCGGCTCGGCGTCGTCGCCGGGCGGGGCAGCGCGTCGAGCGCCTCTTTAAAGCCCTCCTCGAAGCGGGCGCGGTCGATGCTGTCGCCGGGCCGGCGGATGGCGTAGCGCTTGAGCCGCCAGCCGCCATAGTCGCCGACGCCGATGAACGCCGTCTCGCGCGGGCGATACGGCGTCGGCGCGAAGGGTTTGGCCGGCGCGCTCACGAGCCGTCCCGCCAGCCGTTTGTGATCGGATAGCGCCGGTCGCGCCCGAAATTGACCGCTGTGACTTTCGGTCCCGGCGGCGCCTGGCGGCGTTTGTATTCGGCCACGTAAAGCATGTGCTCGACGCGTTTCACCATGGCTTCGTCAAAGCCCTCGGCGACGATATCGCGCACCGCCATTTCCTTTTCGACAAGGCTTTCGAGGATTGGATCGAGAATGTCGTAGGGCGGCAGGCTGTCTTCGTCCTTCTGGTCGGCGCGCAGTTCGGCCGAGGGCGGTTTTTCGATGATGCGCGCGGGGACGACTTCGCCTTTCGGGCCTTTGAGGCCGCGCGCATGATGGGCGTTGCGCCATCGGCAAAGCGCAAAGACCTCCGTCTTGTAAATGTCCTTAAGCGGATTATAACCGCCGTTCATGTCGCCATAGAGCGTCGCATAGCCGACCGACATTTCCGACTTGTTGCCGGTCGTTAAAACCATCGAGCCGAACTTGTTCGAGAGCGCCATCAGAATGACGCCGCGAAGACGCGACTGGATGTTTTCTTCCGTAGTATCGGGCGCCAATTTATCGAAAGCAGGCGCCAGTATTTCATCAAAAGCCGCAACGCCCGGCTCGATCGAAATGCTTTCATAGGAAACCCCGAGCGCCGAGGCGCAGGCTGCTGCATCCTCAAGACTTTCTTTCGACGTATAGCGCGAGGGCATCATCACGCAGCGCACCCGCTCGGGCCCAAGCGCGTCGACGGCGATAGCGGCGGTGAGCGCCGAGTCGACGCCGCCGGAAAGCCCGATGACCACGCCGGGAAAGCGGTTCTTCTCCACATAATCGCGCACGCCCATGGTCACCGCGCGATAAACCGCTTCCGGCCCGCGCGCCCATGTCGCTTCGGGTCCAGAAACGCAGGCCCAGCCGCCGCTTTTTTCCCTCCATTCCGTGAGGAAAACGCCTGCCTCGAATTGCGGCGCGCGAAACTGAATCTCTCCGTGCGCGTCCATAACGAAGCTTGCGCCCTCGAAAACCACTTCGTCCTGGCCGGCGAGCTGGTTGAGGAAAATGAGCGGCAGGCCGGTCGCCCTCACCCGTTCACGCGCCGCCGTCTCGCGTTCCTCCAGCGAGGTTTTGCGGTAGGGCGAGCCGTGGGAAACAATGAAGAACGCCGCGCCCGCACCCGCCAGCGCTTCGCCGACGCCGGGCGCCCACATATCCTCGCAGATCATCAGCCCGAGACTGACGCCCCTGAACGGGGTCGGCTGCGCTCCCGGTCCCGGGGTAAAGCGGCGCGGCTCGTCGAAAACGCCGTAATTGGGCAGCCGCGACTTGTAGACTTTCGCGGCGATTTTCCCGCCCTCATGCAGAAAGGCGGCGTTGTATAGCGCCCCTTTCTCGTTCCACGGCGCGCCGACAATCATGGCGGGGCCGTCGTCAGCCGTATCGGCGGCAAGCGTTTCCACCGCCGCCCGGCAAGCGCGCTGATAGGCAGGCTTCCTGACGAGATCTTCGGGCGGATAGCCGGAGACAACGAGCTCGCAGAAGATAGCCAGATCGGCCCCGGCGGCCGCGGCTTCGGCGCGCCCGGCGCGGATGCGCGCCATATTGCCGGCGATGTCGCCGACGGTGGGCGCGATCTGCGCAACCGCGATCTTCAGCGATTGGGTCATGGCACTGATCTAGCGCGGATTCCTCAACCCGTCACGATTGTTCTGAACCGCCGGCTTCCGCCGCTATCGGGCTGAAGCGACGGCGGCCTCAAACGAATCGCAGATGTAGTGAATTTGATCGGGAGTCAGATAAGGATGCATCGGCAAGGAAAGGATTTCGGCTGCAATCTTTTCCGTCGCCGGCAGCCCCCCCGTTGGCGTGCTGGCTGCAAAAGCTTCCATGAGATGCAGAGGCTTTGCGTAATAGATCGCCGTAGGCACGCCCCTGCTCCTCAGCCCGGCGGCGACCGCATCGCGATTTTCAACGCAGAGAGAATAATATCCGTAACCGGAATTGGCGCCGTCAAGATGCGCCTGCAGACGCGCCACGCGGGAAAGACGTTCATTATATTGCGTCCCAATTCTTCGGCGCGCCGCCATTTCGTCACTAAAGATCTCAAGTTTTTCAAGAAGAACCGCCGCCTGAAAGCTGTCCATACGACCGTTGAACCCGACGCGTATGGAATCTTTTCTGCTTTCGTCGGTGCCGTGCCAGCGGATCGACTGCCAGATTTCGACATCGTCGAGGTCGCGGGTCAGGACGGCGCCGGCGTCGCCGTAAGCGCCAAGCGCCTTGCCGGGGAAAAAGCTCGTCGCAGTCGCGGGCGCGAGATCGCCTACCCGTCGGCCGTCAAGCTCTCCGCCGAAGCTTTGCGCGCCGTCGGCGAGCAGGAACAGCCCTTCCTTTTCGGCGATCTTCGAAATGGCGGCGTAATCCGCCGGCGAGCCGAAAAGATCGACCGGGATCACCGCTTTCGGCGCCAGCTTACCCTCGGCCCGCACCTCTTCGATTCGCCGTTCGAGATCGGCCGCGTCCATGTTGAAGGTCGCCGGGTCGATATCGACGAATACCGGCGTCGCTCCGGTCACCAGAACCGCATTGGCCGTAGCGTTATAGGTGAACGCGGGAATGAACACCGCGTCGTCTGTATCGAGCCCGCGCGCCAAGAGCGGAATTATGAGCGCCGCGGTGCCGCTGGCGCAGGCGACGACGCCCTTCGCGCCGGTGAATTCGGCGAGACGCTCTTCAAGCTCTTCAATCTCGGGTCCGGCGACGTAGCGGCCGTGATCGAGCACTGTCCTAAGGCGCGCTTCAAGCCGGTCGCGGATGCGGCGCTGCTGCGCTTTCAGATCGACGAATGCGATGTCGCCGACGCCTGTGGCGCCCACGAGAGAAAGATTGGCGACGCCGTTCATGCGCTCACCGTCTGTTTTTGTACAGCCTCTTCATTGGCGCGCGCCGCCGCATCGATCAACAGCGCCCATTCCAGCGCCGCGCGCGCCTGCGGTCCCGTCACCGGCGGCGGGCTGCCGGTCAACACCGCTTCAAAAAACCGCTCGACGCCGTAGCCGAGCGGGTCCGTCACCGAGACCGGCGGACTGGCGTCGGTGAAATCGCCGCCGAGCGGGGTGGATGTCGTGTTCGCCACCCGCCGCGCCATGAAGTCGATTTCGATGGTTCCGTCTTCGTAGATGAGGCGCATCAGCCGTTCGCCTTCCGGCGCCCTGCGGCTGGCGAGAAAACTCGCGACCAACCCGTTGTCAAAAACAAGCCGCGCCTCGACTTCATGCGCGAGCGCCGCAGCGCCTTTAATCGACTGCGCCTCGACCGCACCCGGCTCCGCCGCGATCAGCCGGCGCACAAGGTCGAGGTCGTGAATCATCAGGTCGAAGACCACCGAAACATCCTCGCCGCGCCCTGTCTCGGGCCCGCAGCGGCGGCACTCGATCGCCTTCGGCCTGTCTTCGCGCGCGAACACGCCGAAACTCGCAAATACGAATCGTTCCTGATGACCGGCCTGCAACGCCAGTCCGTTCGCGCGCGCCAGATGATTTAGCCGGTCGGCTTGATCCAGCGTCAGCGCAATCGGCTTCTCAACCAGAACGTGCCTTCCCGCAACGAGCGCAGCGGCGGCGAGATCGAAATGGGCGCTCGCAGGGGCCGCAACGGTCAAGGCCTCGACGGCGTTCAGAAACCCGTCATAATTCGTAAACGGAACAGCATTATAGCGCCGGGCCAGCGCTTCTGCCCGCCCGGCGTCAATGTCGTATACGGCGGCGAGGACCGCTTTGTCGCTGGCGGCGTATTTCGCCGCATGAACCGCGCCAAAGACTCCGGCGCCCGCAACGCCCCCTCGTATACAATGTGCCAACAGGCAACCTCGCGCTCGCACCCGCAGGGACGTTATCCCTCCGGCATCGTTATAGAAATGACAACGCGCGCCGCAGCGCGGTCAAACTATATTTCGCGCCGTTTCAAAGGTCACGCTGTAGTTTAAGAAAATTAGCTCGCTCGGACCGCCGGGCGGGCGTCGCGCGCGACTTTTAACCGGTCGGCGAGGATAAAGGCGAGCTCCAGCGCCTGGCTGGCGTTGAGACGGGGGTCGCAGTGTGTGTGGTAGCGCGAGGACAGGTCCTTTTCCGATATGGCGTGCGCCCCGCCCAGGCATTCCGTCACATTCTGGCCGGTCATCTCGAAATGCACTCCGCCGGGATGGGCGCCCTCCGCGCGGCAAATTTCGAAGAATTTTGCAACCTCCGAGAGAATCGCGTCGAACCGTCTTGTCTTGAAGCCGCCCTCGGTCTTGATCGTGTTCCCATGCATGGGGTCGCAGGACCACACCACATTGCGCCCTTCCGCTACGACGCGGCGCACGAGCGGCGGCAGGTCCCCGCCGACATTTTCGGCGCCGAAGCGGGCGATCAGCACGATCCGCCCGGGTTCATTATCCGGGTCGAGCAAATCGAGCAGAGTCATCAGCTCGTCCGGCTCGAGGCTCGGGCCGCATTTGAGACCGATCGGGTTCTCGATCCCGCGGCAGAATTCCACATGGGCGCCTTTAGGTTGACGGCTGCGGTCGCCAATCCAGACCAGATGCGCCGACGTATCGTACCAGCGTCCGGTCGTTGAATCGACGCGCGTCATCGCCTCTTCGAAACCGAGCAGCAACGCCTCATGGCTGGTGAAGAAATCGACCTCGCGAATGGCGCGCACCTCGCGGCCTGTGACGCCGCACGCCTCCATGAATGACAGGGTTTCGGAGATCCTGTCGGCCAGCGCGCGATACCGGTCGCCCTGCGGATTGCCGGCGACGAATTCGAGATTCCAGCGCTGCACATTGTGCAGGTCCGCATAGCCGCCGGTGGCGAAAGCGCGGATCAGGTTCAAGGTGGCGGCGGCCTGGCCGTAGGCCCGCAACAGGCGCTGCGGATCGGGGGTGCGCGCGCCGGCGTCGAATTCCATGCCGTTGATATTGTCGCCGCGATAGCTTGGCAGCGTGACCCCGTTCTGGGTCTCGGTCGCCATTGAACGCGGCTTGGCGAACTGTCCGGCGATGCGTCCGACTTTGACCACCGGCACCGCCGCGCCGAATGTCAGGGCCACCGACATCTGCAGCATTACCCGAAAGGTGTCGCGAATATTGTCGGGATGAAACTCCTTGAAGCTTTCGGCGCAGTCGCCGCCCTGCAGCAGGAACGCCTCGCCGCGCGCAATCATTGCAAGAGCGGCGCGCAGGGTGCGCACCTCGCCGGCGAACACCAGCGGCGGATAGCCGGAAAGCTCCTTTTCCACCGCCGCCAGCGCCGCCGCGTCAGGATAATCGTCAGGCAGATGACGGGCGGGCCTCATTCGCCAGCTTTCGGGACTCCACGACATTCTTCGCTCCATGCAGGGGGCAGTCTTTAGCCTGCGCAATTATCTGTCGCAACAGCAAGTTTTTGAGCCAGAAAGCTGCGTTCGATAATCCCGCGCCCGTCTTTGTGACTTCGCGAGGCTGCGCCGTCCTGTAAGGTAGCAAAGACCAAGCCATGAATGAGGGAGGGCTCCATGTTTCGATACGCCGCCAGCGCGCTCGCGCTGTTGATCGCCGCCGCGCCCGCAACCGCGCAAACCGACTTTTCGAAAGTTGAAATCGAGGTCATCGAGACGGCCGGCGGCGTCTACATGCTGCAGGGGGCCGGCGGCAATATCGGTCTGTCGGCCGGCGAGGACGGCGCCTTCGTCATCGACGACCAGTTCGCGCCGCTCACGGAAAAGATCATGGCGGCGATCAAGACGGTCACGGACGCGCCGGTCGATTACGTGCTGAACACGCATTATCACGGCGATCACACCGGCGGAAACGAGAATTTCGGCGAAGCGGGCGCGACCATCGTCGCCCATGACAATGTGCGCAAACGCCTGAAGGAAGGCGTCAAGCGGGAAAACCGCACCGTGCCGCCGTCGCCCGAAGGCGCGCTCCCGGTGATCACTTTTTCAGACACGGTGACCTTTCACTGGAACGGGCATGAGGTTTTCGTCTTCCATGTCGACAATGCGCATACGGACGGAGATGGTATCGTTTATTTCCGGGACATCAACGTCATCCACATGGGCGATGTGTTCTTCAACGGTTTTTATCCCTTCATCGACCTTGCCGGAGGCGGCGGCCTCAATGGTTATATCGCCGCTCAGGAATATGTTCTCAGCATGATCGATGACGATACGAAGATCATACCCGGTCACGGACCTCTGGCGGGCAAGGCCGATCTTGAGCGCACGCTTGCAACGCTCAAAAGCGTGCGCGCCAAGGTGCAGGAGGCGATCGACGCCGGACTCAACGAAGAAGAAACAGTCAAGGCCGACCCGCTGAAGGATCTGAACGAAACCTGGGGTCAGGGCTTCATCAACGGCGAAGCGATGACGCGCACGGCCTATCGGTCGCTCGCCGGCGAATGAGCCGCAGGCGTTAATCGCCGTCTGAGAAAAAAAGCGCCCGCCGAAAGGCGGGCGTTTCAGTTCAGGGGTGAGGCGGAAGGCGCCGGTCAGGCTTTGATGCTGACGTCGACGACCTCGCCGCTGCGGATCCGGCATTCGGCGACGATGGCTTCCAGATCGTCATTGAGCGGCGCCATTTTTACGGTGACGCGCTTGGTCGCGCCGTCGCGGGTCTTTTTGAGCCTCGGGACGTACCGATCTGCGTCGGCGACGCCCTGTTCATCAAGGGCGGCCGCGCACAGGGCGACATTTTCGGTCCAGTTCGTGGCCCCGGCGGAAGATACGGCGAAGAGGCCGCCGGCGGCGACAAGGGCGATAACGAGATGCTTCATCATGACTGAGCTCCGGAATTGATCGCGCGGCGCAAACGCAGGTTGAGCGCCATTGACTGCACGTTAGAGTTTACTATATATTTTTAAAGTGTCAAATATATTTTTACCTTATGCATGATCTGATAGCATCACCAAAAGCTGGAAAAGAATGCGCAGGCGCGGACTGCCGCACGGGCGGAAACAAAAAAGGCCAGTAATGGCAAGGACTTACAATCAGGACTGCGTGCTGGCCTATGCGCTGGACCTTCTCGGAGAGCGCTGGACGCTGTTGATCGTGCGGGAGCTTTTTCTGGGCCCGCGGCGGTTCGGCGACCTGCAGGCCAGCCTGCCCGGAATCGGCGCCAATCTTTTGAGCAAGCGATTAAAAGAGCTCGCTGAAGCCGGGCTGATCGTCGCCCCGGGCGCAGACGAGACGCGCGGGAATTACCGGCTGGCCCCGCAGGGCGACGCGCTGCGTCCGACGATTCGGGCGCTGATGTGCTGGTCGATCGATTATTTTATCGACCGGCCTGAAAGCGCGCCGGCGCGCGAGTCCATTTATACTAACAATCTTCAGCCGGACTCGGTGGCGCTCGCTATGGAGCTGTTCGCAAATTATCGCGAAGCGGCGGCGCTCAATTACGTCGTCCATGCGCTCATCGACGGCCATCCGTATACGTTCTACTATATGAACGGAGAAATGATCGCCCGGCGCGGCGTCGATACGCCGGCCGTCGCGCATATCGAAACCGACGTGGCGACCGTCATGCAGGCGATGCGCAAGGAGATTTCTGCAAGCGAGGCGCGCGCGCACATGAAGTCAAACGGCGACGCCGCCGTGCTCGCGCATTTCATCGACAGCTTCGCGCTGCAAGCCTGGGTCGACGGTGGAAGCGCCGGCGCGGGGGAAAAATTCGCCGCAGAGGCGTAATTTCGCGCCCGCCCGCCCGGAATCACGGGCTCAAACATTAAATCTTGAGGGACAGCTATCCCCGCCTTTCCGGGCGAGCTTATAGCAAGGGGATGACGAAACGCGCGCCCGTTTATCCGAATTTCCCTGTCATTCCGGACGATCCGAAGGATCGATCCGGAATCCATTCCGCCTGCGTCATCGCAGATGCAAGCGGACACGACAGAGGAATGGATCCCGGATCGGCGCGTTCCACGCCGTCCGGGATGACAAGGATAGGTCTGACAAATACGGATGTTCCCCGCACGTTCCGAAACGGACAAAATGGACCCTTTCTCCCTGCAGGCCGGAAAATTCGCGGGTTTCGCGTTTTTCGTCTTTCGGATCGGGAGACAAAATGGACCGTTTCGAAGGTCGCCGGCCGCAGATTCCCGGTTTCCGCAGCGGCGAGCCGCAGCGCCAAAAAAACAGGCGGCCCCGAAGGGCCGCCTGCTTCGTTGCTCGCACGAAAAATTCCGGAACTAAAACCGCATCCCGACGCCGACGCCGTAGCGGCGCGGCTCCACCAGGAAGACATTGGTGAAATTGCCTGCCGTCTGGCCGAGATTGGAAAGCCCTGTGACCGCATCCTTGTCCGTCAGGTTCTGGACGAAACCGCGGATATACCAGGTTCCATCCTCGGGGCCGATCGTGATCTGGGCGTTGGCGATGATATAATCGTCGATGCGATCCTGAGCCTCATTGAAGATCGTCGCAAACGCCTCGCCCTGATAGTAAGCGTCGATCCGCGGGGTTGCGACCAGATTATTCCCGAGACGGAGGGAATACTGGGCGCCGACGCTGACTGAGACGTTTGGCGATCCCGGAAGTTCATTGCCGGTGACGTCGGTCAGCAAACCGGTCTGGGTGACCGTGAAGTTGATCGGCGTTGCGAATGCGCCGGAGAAAATGGTGTTGAGTCCCACAGGGGCCAGCCCTGCGCCGGTCGTCAGCAGGTCGCTTAATGTCGAGCAGACCGTGAACTCGTCGTCGATGAAGGAGTTCAGCGCCGCCAGCGCCGGATCGATGGCGCCGAGATCGAAACCAATAAGGCTGAACGGCGCGCCGTTCGCCTGCAGCACGCAATTCGTGCCGTTGGTGATGTCGGCCAGCACCGTCGCGTCTGCAACCCCGGCGGCCGGATTGGCGGAGTTGATCGACTGGAAGTTTCCGATATCGGTGTTGAGATAGGAAACGGTCGAATTGAAGATGAGGTCGTCGACCGGCTCGAACACGAATTCGCCCTCAAGCCCCCAGACCGTCGCATCGATATTCTGGTTGACCGTCGTCTGGTTGACGAAATTGGCGACCTGAAGCCCGCCATAATCGTAATAGAAGCCCGTCAAGTTGGCGCGCAGTCTCCCCTCATGCGATGTCGATTTGACGCCGGCTTCGATGGAGTTGATGTTTTCCGGGCCGAAGGTGAGCGGCACGCCCGCCGCAAGATTCTGACTCGGGCGCGGGTTGAAGCCGCCCGGCTTGTAGCCGCGCGTATAAGAGACATAGAAGTTGGCGTTGTCCGTCGCCGCCCATTCGAGAACGGCGCGGCCGGTCGTCGCGTTGAAATCGTCTTGAACGATGCGGAAGTCGTTGATCGCGCCCGGCGTGTTCACGACTTCTTCTTCGGCGTCGAGGAACGGGCGCACGTCGGTCGTGCCGATGGGCACGACCGGCACCGCCGCGCCCGGCACCAGGATCGATTCAAGGAAGTTGCCGCGATCGCGGACGCCCTTGTCGTCCCAGTTCCGACGAACGCCGCCGGTGAATCTGATCGTATCGGTGAGATCGAAATAGACCTCGCCGAAGATCGAGAAGGATTCGAGGAAGGCGTCGTCGGTGTCGTTGAAGAAGAACGGCACGAAGCCGGAAACGCCGTCGACGGCGTTCATATTGTCGAGCGCGGTCTGAATGTTGGCGGGATCCGTGCGCGCAGCCGCTGCAGCAGCGTCGGCCGCAGCCTGCGAGCCGCCGCCGGCGAGCACCGCCGCCGCGGTTCCGGCCGCGATAGCGTCGAGCGTGCCGGCGAAGGTTGCGCCGCGCACCGCTGTCACGGCGCCGACCGCGGCGAAATAATCGAGTGTGTTGACGTTAACGGAGAAGTCCGCAAAGCCGTTGCGCTCCGTATAGTTACCGCCGAGCAGGAAATTGAGGCGGCCCTCGAAATCGGAATTGACGATGCCTTCCACCGACCAGTAGTCGCCCTCGCCGATCGACAAGTTCGCCGAAGCGAAATTGGTCGTGCGCAAGAGCTCCTTGCCGCCGATGGCGCCGGCGAGACCGACAAAGTCAAACGCCGACGTGGGGAACGTTCCGCCCGCAAACAATGTATTGGCGAGGATCGGCGCGCCTGCAATCGGCGGCGCGGCGGGCGATCCCGGAAACAGCGCGTTCGCCGGCAGACCGAACGGAAAACCCGTCGAAAAAACTGGCGACAGCGCCAGCTCCGGACCGACCGTGCCGTCGAAATCCTGGGCCTGGGCGATTTTCGAATTGCCGTAGCCGGCGTTCAGCTTGAACGTAAGCTGATCGAAATCATGGCGCAGATTCACCATGAAGATGGACTCTTCGGCGTTGTAGGTCGGGTCGAAATCGAGCGCCACCTTGCGCGGATCGGTTGGCTGGGCGACTTGGGAGAACACCGGCCCGGCGCCGACCTGAAACAGGCCGAGAACGGAGGCGTTGGCGAGCGCAATATTTTGCGGCAGGCCGGCCTGAACGCCGAGAAGCGTCAGCGTGTCGATCGACGAGGTGACGAATGTCGTCGCACGCAAATCCGCTCCGAACCCGCCGAAGGAAAGCGGGCCCGGCGCGCAGCCCAGCGCGGGATCGGGATTGCACTGGCTGCCGCTGGCGCGCTGGCGCCGGTCGTCTTCGCGCATATAGCTCGCCATGAAGTCGATTGTCGTGTTGTCGGTCGGCAGCCAGCGCACCGAACCCCGCAACGCATAAATGTCGCGGTCGTCGATGTCGGTTCCAGTGAACACGTTTTTCGTAAAACCGTCGCGCTGAATGACCGTGCCAGCCAAACGCGCCGCGAGCGTATCCGAAAGCGGAACGTTAACAGCGCCTTTGATCTTGACGGAATCGAAGCTGCCGAATTCAGCATCGACATGCGCGCCGACGCCGCTTGGGTCAGCCTTGTTGGTGTGGACGTTCAAGACCCCGCCCGTGGCGTTGCGCCCAAACAGCGTGCCCTGCGGCCCGCGCAGAATTTCGATGCGCTCAACGTCGAAAAACTCGGTCTCAAACAGGCGCGGCGTTTCGATGAACACGTCGTTGATGTGCACCGAAACCGCCGGCTCCGTCGATGAACCCACCGCCAGCGCGCCGATGCCGCGCAGCGCAATCGTCGAATTGGTGAAATTCGATCGCGAGAATGAAAAGTTCGGAATGTTGAACTGGATATCTGTGAAGCTTTCCATCTGACGGGCGTCGAGCTCTTCGCCGCCGAACGCCGAGACTGCGATCGGCACGTCCTGCAAGGATTGCTCCGTTCTTTGCGAAGTGACGATGATCTCATCGCCGATGGACTGGGCTGAAGCCGCGCCGACAGCCAACGCCGACAACGCGACGCCCGACAACAGCCGAGCCGCGGTCGCTTTGAATGACGAATTGATGCTCATTGTGTTCACCCTGTTCACCTTGTGCGCCCCTCCCCTGGAGCCTGAGGATTCTTTGTTCGCCTTGCGCCGCCCCGGCGACACTGGCCCGTTTCGTATCATTTCCCGCTCGTTCGATCCGCGTCCAGCCCCGTTTGCGCTGTGCGCCATTGTCGGGATTAACCGTTACAAAATTACAACAACCCCCACGCTTCGAATCTGCGCCGCCGGCCCGTCAGACAGATGGCGCGCTGCAGCGCAATATTAGCAGCGGGCGGAAAATTACGCCGATTTTTTAAACAGCCTGTTAACGATAAAATCGACCGCCCGCAGCGGCTCTCTACAGGGGTGCGCTGAACGGCTATTGCGCCCGAGCCGCGGCTTGTGATGCGGGCGCAGGCTTGCGCCCGGCTTGCCCCGCTCCGCCGCGCCCGGTCGCCGATCGCAGGAGATCAAACCAGAACGGCGCGCCCTGCGCGACCGCGATGATCGTAATCAGCCAGCCCAGCAGCAAGACGGGAAGGTCTCGCAGCAGGGCGCGAATGTCTCCAAGGCTCCGGATCGTTTGCGGCCGAGCGGCGTCTTTGAGCGCCTGCGCCCCCTGCTCGCCGAGGAACGCCTGGCACGCGCCCGGGGTCGCCGGCGTCAAGCCGACAATATGTTCAAACCCGCCCCAGCCGATCGGAAACCCGCCGAACGCGCGCACGCATTCGAGCGCCTGCAGTTGTGCGTCTGGGCCCAGCGCGGCGTCATTATCGGCTACTTTCTGCGCCGAGGCGGCGAGCGTTTCGCGCAGGGCGGCGTCACTATAGAGCGCCTCGCCGATTGCGATGGCGTTGACATTGAGACCGATCACCAAAACGGCGGCGATAACGTACATGATGCGCCGCACCAGCGTTTCATACGCTTCGCTGACGCCGCGCATGGCGTTTTCGAACCATGTTTTCAGATTGGCGACAGTCTGGTCGCGGCTGGCGAATTCGTCGGAGACGACCAGCGAAAGCCGTTCTTTGAGCGCGCCGTCAGGCAGGGCGGCGATCGCGGAAGGCAGATTGGCGACCGGGTCGCCCTTCGCGCCTTTCGGCAGGATGGCGCGGGCGAGCGCGGCTATGAATTCCTCCGCATCGATCGTATCGGTCGGGTGCGTGTTTGTTGACGGCGTGATCAGCGGATTCGCGAAAAAGCGATCGACAACCTCATCATGGCCGCCGAACATCCGCCTGACGCACCGCCGCAAATTGCGCGCGCGCAGATGAATCGATTTCTGGATGATCGACATCAGCGCCGACGCAGCCAGGCTCAGCACGAAAAACGCCAGAAACAGGCCAAGCGTCGTGTCGAGGATTAGCGACCCCATAACCCCCCCCGCCTCAAGCGTTCCCGCAAATTCAGGCCCGCTGCTGCATTGCATTTGACTTTAAAGAGTCGTTAACTTTCTTTCAAGCTGCGCGGGATTTTCGGGGAGGCGGTTAAACGATATGAACGGGCGCCAATCGCTTGATTTTGGGATCGATTCCTTTCTCGCCGCAAAATTGCGCGCGATCGTCAGCGTGTTCGAATCCGGCGGACCGACGCCGAGCTATGACATGCTCGCCGCACGCGCCGACGACGCGGGCGGCCTGTCCTACGGCGTGCACCAGGCGTCGCTGACGTCGGGCAATCTGCATAAACTTATCGAGCAATATGTCGAAACCCCGGGCGCGCAATTCGCCGATCAGCTTGCGCCCTATCTGGGCGCGCTCGAAGCGCGGGACCGGGCGCTCGACCGGGACAAGGAATTGCACGGACTGCTGAAACAGGCCGCAGGCGACCCGGTCATGCAGGAAACGCAGGACGCCTTCTTCGACTCTCAATATATGGCGCCGGCCGTGGATGCGGTCCTGTCGATGGGATTTAGAACGCCGATGGCGTTCGCCGTCGCCTATGACTCTTTCATTCATGGAAGCTGGGGCAAGATCCGCAACCGCGTCAACGCCAGCGCCGGCGCGCCGTCCGAGGTCGGCGAGGCGCGCTGGCTGCGCGCCTATGTCGACGCGCGCGAAGATTGGCTGAAAAGTTTAAGCAGTCTGGCCAACAGAACCGCCTATCGGCCGCAATCCTTCCGCCGATTGATGGACGAGGGGTTTTGGGACTTGCCGCTGCCGTTTCCGGTGCGCGATACGATAGTTGAATCGCGCCACATTCCGCCCTCGGCGCGCGAGGGGTACGCGTCGAGAACGTTTGAGCCGATCGGACCGCGAACATCAGGCGGGCCCGCGCCGGCCGACCGTAAAATTCAGGAGCTTTTGCGCGCCGCCGGTTACGAAGTCGCCGTCGACGGGCAGTACGGCCCGAAGACCGCCGGCGCCGTAAAAGTGTTTCAACTCGATCGCGGGCTGCCCGACACGGGCGTCGTGGACGGACCGACTTACGAGGCGCTGACCGCGGCGCAGGATCTGGCGCCGTCCGCAAGGGCGCCTGCCGGACCGGACTCGGCTGGCGAATTCGAGCCGATGCCGCCGGCACCAAGACATTCGAACGCGCCCGTCTCGACCATCGGCGCAGGCATTGCGGGCGCGGGCGCCGTCGCCGTCGGGGCTGACGCACTGACGAAAAGCGACGACAGTTCGGCAGGATCGTTCTTTTCGGTTTTGGAAGGCCGAGAGCAGGAACTGCTCATCGCCGTACTGGTGCTTCTCGCGCTCATTTTGCTCGTCATCAGGAGCAGGCGGATTTAGCCGCAGGCCGCCCGGACAGGGCGTTCCCGCGAAGGCGATAAGCGAAGCGAATTCGCCGCAAGCGATGAAATGGCGGCGCTGGATGGAGAAAGTTCGAACTACATTGATGGCGCGCCAAGCCGTAGCCAGATAAGTCCGCCTTCGTTCCTTTGGAACTACGGTGCGACAGCCTTCGCGTCTATTGGCTTGCCGAGCCGAAGCGCCCTTGGGCGCGAAGGCTGGTGGGCGCGGCTGGGTTCGAACCAGCGACCCCTACGGTGTGAACGTAGTGCTCTCCCGCTGAGCTACGCGCCCTTCCAGGCCGCACGCCGCGGCCGTCGCCGCGGCGACCGGGCAGTCATAGCCCCGCCGCGTCCAAGGTCAAGACGGATCCCACGCGCCCTATGATTACGAAGCTCTTGCGCGCTTGCGCCCGGCGGCGCTGGCGCGGCGCCGGACGACGCGCGACGACGGGAACAGCAACACCGCCCGCGTGCCTTCTCCGGGTTTCGAGTTTAGGCGAAACACCCCGCCATGCGCTTTCGCAATCGCGCGCACAAGCGGCAGCCCGAGACCGAGCCCTTCGCGCGAACGCCGCATTGACATGTCCAGCTGCGTGAATGTCCTCGTCCCCAGCCGCGCGGTCTCGGCGGACATGCCAGGCCCGTCGTCCTTGACGAGAAGCGCCAGCCCGCCCGATTTGGTCAATGCGGCGCCGATAACGACGTTTACGCCCCGCTCGGAGAATTTGAGAGAGTTGTCGACAAGCTTGACGAGAGCGCGCGACACAAGCTGCCGGTCGCAGCAAATCTCGATTTCGCCGTCCTCCAGCGCAACCGACACGTTCGCCGCCGACGCCTCGACTGCTTTCTTCAGTCCTTTCTGGGCGAGGCCGACAAGTTCGCCGAGCGTCGTGTCGGTTTCATTGATTGTAATCGGCCCGGACCGGGCGTCGGAGGCGAGCAGCATATCGGAGATAGATTCAAGAAGATGCCGGCCGCCTTCGACAATATAGTCGGCGTATTCCTTATAAAGATGGTCGTTCGATTCTTCGAACCTTTCCGACAGCAGTTGACCGAAGCCGATTATGGCGTTGAGCGGCGTTCTGAGTTCGTGACTCATGACCGACATCAGGCAGTCCTTGAAGTGCGCGCCGGCTTCGGCCTGATCGCGCGCCGCTCTAAGCGCTTCTTCGTTGAGACTGGCGCGCAGGACAAACCGCACGGCGTGCGAAAACAGCGTCCAGTTGATCGGCTTGGCGAGAAACGACGTGGCGCCGGCCGCGAACGCCTGTTCTACTGCATTCGCATGGCTGCTCCCCGTAATCACGATGACCGGCGTATGGCTCAGATTTTCCGTTGCGCGAATGCGCCGGGTCAGTTCGTAACCATCCATGACCGGCATCGCCAGGTCGGAAATGACGAGGTCGAAAGCTTCGTCATTTAATCGGGTAAGAGCTTCTTCGCCGTCCTTGGCGACGACAACGACGCGCCCGTCTTCTTCCAGTTTCGCCTGCGCGAGTTCGCACATGACCGGATCGTCGTCGACCAGCAAAATGCGCGACGAAGCCGGCTGCGCATGCTTTTTATCCGCCATTGACGAAACCTTCCCCCAGTTTTTTAAGTGCAAAAATATTGCGGAACACTCTTAAGAAAATATTTCCTTATTTTGAACGGCAATCAAATCTCAAACAATTTAACGCATAAAGCCGGGGCGGGAATCCAGCGGTAATTATGGTTAAGGAAAAGGCGCCGCGAAGAACTCAGTCCTTGCGCGACAAGCTGACGACGCTTGTGGTGGTGGCTATTTTCGGCGCTGTGGCTGTCGTAACGGCCTCATCGGTCTGGCGCGAAATCATCCGATACGGCGCAAGCAGAACGGTCGAGCTGGAAGTGTCTGCAAACGTCATCGCCGCTGCTATAGCGGACCATGTGCGATCGAATGATCGCGACGCCACATTGTTCGATCTGCGTGCGATCGCGAGCGCCCCGACGATCGACTACATTCTCGTCGAAACCGCCGGCGGAAAGCATTTTCTGGAATATGGAGATGAAAGCGCTTCGACTTCGAGCGAGATAAGCTCGGCCGAAAATATGAGTGAACTGGGCATGCTCTACGCCGTAATTGCGACCCGGAGCATTGTTGTGCAGGTCCCGATTGTTATTGACGGCGAGTATGTCGGCGACCTGACCGTGCACGCAGATGCTTCAGCGCTGCCAAGGCTCATTGGCGTGCTCATTTATGATGCATTTGTCGCGGCGTTGTTCGCAGGCGGGATTGGCGTTCTCATTGCGGCGCGGATGCAGCGATCGCTGACGAATCCGATTCGCCATCTCGCCGGCATAATGTCGAAGGTCCGCGAGCGCCGTGATTTCAACCTGCGCGCGCGGCGAACAAGCAATGACGAAGCAGGCGAATTGGTGGACTCTTTCAATGAGATGCTCAATCAGATCCAGATGCGCGACGCCCAGCTTGTCGCTCATCAGCGCGATCTGAAAAAGATTGTTCGCAAGCGGACTCTGCAATTACAGAAGGCCAAGGAGTCGGCCGAGGCCGCCAATCATGCGAAGACCGAATTTCTCGCCACAGTGAGTCACGAAATTCGCACGCCTCTGAACGGCATGCAGGTGATGGCGGAATTGCTCAAAGAAACCAAACTCGCGCCGCGGCAAAAGCGTTACGCCGATGTTATCGTCAAATCGGGTCAAAGCTTGCTCGCGATCATCAACGACATACTAGATTTTTCAAAAATCGAGGCGGGTCGGCTGGAACTTGAAAAGATTCCGGTAAATCCCGCCGACATTGTCGATGACGTAGTTGGATTGTTCTGGGAGCGCGCCGCCGCGGCAGGGCTTGACCTCGCCTCCTATGCAGCGCCGAACACGCCTGACGCTATTGTCGGCGACTCGATCAGGATAAGCCAGGTCCTGTCCAATCTGGTGAACAACGCGATCAAATTTACGACAAGCGGTCACGTGACGGTAAGCGTCAACTTGTTTCACAAGAATGAAACGAGTTGGATAGAATTCGCCGTCGCCGACACCGGCGTCGGCATCGCCACAGAAAAACGACAAGCGATATTCGAAGCGTTCTCGCAAGCCGATCAGTCAACATCCAGAAAGTTCGGCGGAACGGGCCTCGGGCTAGCTATCTGCCAGCGCTTGTTAAAAGCGATGGGCGGCGAAATCGAAGTCGAAAGCGTTCAGGGAGAAGGATCGAAATTCACCTTCAGTTTTCCGACCCGAATCCTCAAACCGCCGCGCCCGGCGCCGCGCTCGGGCCACGGCAGGCAGGCTATTATCGCCGTCAGCGGCGCCGCGACCGTCGAAATATTGGCGCGCTACTTGCGCGAAACCGGGCTGGAGGTGTCATTCGCCGAACACGACGGCGCGCCAATTCATTCCATATCTTATACCGACATCATATTCGCCTCGCCGGATGCGCTCGATACTCTTAACGCCGCCGCAAAAGGCGATCCGGGGCGCTGGATTCCGTTGCGCGTTTGCGTCAGCGAGCTTGGGGATTCCGAATCCGATCGGCTTCTGGAAACCGGAGTCGCCGAAGATATCGTAATCAGGCCGATATCGCGCCGCGACGTTATGAAAAAGATCGCACGCCTATTCAACGGCAGCCCGGATCGCCATGACGATATTGAGATCACGCTCGATGATTCGCGCCTGCCGTCCTTCGCCGGGCGGCGAATTCTCGCCGCCGACGACAGCGCTATAAATCGCGAAGTCGTGGAAGAAGCGCTCGTCAAGCTCGGCGCCGACCCGATGCTGGCGTCTGACGGCGATGATGCTGTGGAAATGGCGAAGAAGAACGCATTCGACCTCATCATTATGGATTGCTCGATGCCGGGCATGGACGGCTTCGACGCCACGCGCGCCATTCGCCAGTTCGAGCGTGAAGCAGGCCGCAAGCGCACGCCTGTCATTGCGCTTACGGCCCATATCGCCGATATGGGCGGTGAATGGCGGGAAGCCGGCATGGACTATTATTTAACGAAGCCGTTCACGCTCGACGCTCTCGCCGCGGCGCTTGAAGAATTTCTGCAATCAGATCCATCGCCGGTCGAAGGCGCCGGCCAGTCGAAGCGCGCGCTCGACGCATCTGAAGAAACGCCGATTGAGTTGACCTACGATGATTTGAGAACGAATGATTTGTCCGAAGCCGGCGTGTTTGATTTCGCCGTCTTGAAAGAGATTGCGCGGATGCAGTCAGACACAGGCGATCTGGTCGCCCGCGCGCTCGATCTGTTTGAAATCCATTCGAAAAAAGCGCTTGAGGAACTGGTCGCCGCCGTCAGGGCCGGCGACGGCGCCGCGCTCGGCCGGGCGGCGCACGCCTTGAAGTCGATGAGCCTTAACGCCGGCGCCCGAAGGCTCGCCGCCGCCTGCGAGGAGGTCGAAACGCGCGCCCTGGACGATCCGGACGAGCGCGCTCTTGCGGGGCTTATCCTCAGTATTCGAAATGAATATGAAGCTGCGTTGTCGGCGCTGCCGGCGACGCGCGCGAAATTTTCTTCGGAAGCGGCGTAATCGAAGGTGCGCTTAGTGAACGCGGATCGACACCCGCGCGCAGCCGATGATCGGCGCATCGTCGTCAAGGTAGACGGTCTCGTGATTGGGATCGCTTGAATAGGGTTCCAGCCGAGAGGGACTCTCGCGCCAGCGGCGCAAAATCGGAATCGCGCCCGGCGCCGCCAGACAGAACCCGCCGTCGAGCGGGCGCCGGTCGGCGTAATCGACGACCACAAGCGTGTCTTTCGGAAACGCCAGGTTGACCGCGTCGTCGGTGACAAATACTGCGAACAGCCGCGACGAACCGTAGGTGACGGAAATGTAGTCTTCGGCCGCGGCGTGCGGGTCGGCCTCCGGATCGTCGAGCAGCCGGGCGGCGTCGCGAAAACTGATCACCGGCACATGCTGCACCGGGCGGCGCAGATAAGCCGCGGCGGGATGCTTGTCCCGCTCGGCTTGGGAGCGCGCGCCCTCGGCAAGCCACTCTGCGGAGACGCCGAGCGCGTCGGCGAGCTTTACGAGCATCAGCCGGCGCGGGTCGTGGACGCCGCTCTCCCAATTGGCGACCGCCGGCTGGCTGACGCCGACGCGACGGGCCAGGCACGCCTGATTGAGCCCGAGCGATTTCCGCGCGCGGCGGATGCGATCCCCGATGGAGAGCGCCCCATCATGCATATCTGTGCGATCCATACCAATTCCCCGATTGACCAAATATAAGATTAACTTATAAAACTGCGCCAGGGAAGCGGTTTTTGCCGCATTTCCGGACAATAAGTGAGGTTATAACAACAAATTTGGTAAACTGCTTGGTTTATTTATTTTCACCGCTCTCTTGAATAAAATCAGAGCAGCTTATAACGTTTCAAATTATCAGATCGAAGCAGGCTCCAGACCGAGGTGACCGATGTCTGATTTCTGTTCCCGCGAAGGCGCGTCGCAACTCGCGGTCAAGATTCAGGATTTCTGGCGCAAGCGCGGTTTCGACGTATCGGTCGAGATGCGCAGTGAAGGCTTTGTGGCGACCATGCGCTCCGCACGGACCGATCTGCGCAGCGATATGGTCAACGGCATGCCGCGGCGCGTCATGGCGGCTGCGGAAGCCGGCTAGATCGCGCCGGCCTTTTTCGCCGCCTGTTCGACCAGATCAGGAAGCGCGCGGTAATCGTCGAAAACTGCAAGCGCCTCCCCCGCTCTTTCGAGCGGTCCATAACCGAATGTCGCGATGATGCAGGCGAGACCGGCGGCGCCCGCCGCGGCGATGTCGGTGTCGCTGTCGCCCACAAACACGCCCCGCGCCGTCCCGGTCCGCTCAAGGCACACAAGAACGGGCGCGGGATCGGGCTTCGGCGCGGCGGCGGTGTCGGCCCCGACGACGGCGTCCATCAGCGCATCCATGGATAAGGCCTTGAGCAGCAGGCGCGCCAGACGCTCCCGCTTGTTGGTGCAGACCGCGATCCGCGCGCCGGCCCCGCGCAGCGTTTCCAAAACCTCCGGTACATACGGAAAAGGCTGCGACCTGACGGCGATATTGGCCTCGTAATGGGCCAGAAACTGCGCCAGATGGACCGCCATCTCCTCTGCATCCGGCGGCGCGCCGGCCGCTGCGGTAAAACCCCATCCGAGCATTTTGCGGGCCCCGCGCCCGACCAGGTGGCGAACTCTGGCCGGCGCCACAGGGGCGAATCCGTTTTTTTCGAGGACATGGTTCATCGAAGCCGCCAGATCGTCGGCGGTGTCAATCAGCGTGCCGTCCAGGTCGAAAACGACGGCGGCGCCCTTAAGGGAATCCTGCATTTACAACTCCGCCGGCGGCGATCAAAACGGTGGCCATGGCTGACGGCGAATCGCGCCCTAGCCTCGATATACGCGTTCGCCGCGTAAAGGCGAGCGCCGGCCAACGAGGAACTATGACGGATACACCGATTGCAGCGATCGTGCTCGCCGCCGGTCAGGGCGTGCGGATGAAATCTAGCAAGCCCAAAGTGCTCCATGAAGTGGGCGGCCGGACGATGCTCGCCCATGTTATGGACGCCGCCGGCGCGCTTGACCTTGACCGCCTCGCCGTCGTCGTCGGCGAAGACGGAGGCGACATCGGCGACGCAGCCAAAGCGCTTCGGGCGGACACCGCCGTCGCTGTTCAGTCTCCTCCGCGCGGCACAGCCGACGCGGTCAAACAGGCGCTGCCGGCGCTCGAAGGGTTCGACGGCGTCGTGCTCGTCTTATACGCGGACACGCCGCTTGTTACTTCGGAGACGCTGAGCGCGCTCTGCGCTGAAGCCGCCGACGGCGCGGCGGCGACAGTGCTTGGTTTTCACGCTTACGATCCCGGCGCTTACGGCCGCCTGAAAACCGGCGATGACGGCGCGCTGACCGCCATCGTCGAGGCGGCCGACGCAACGCCGGAGGAGCTTGAAATCGATCTCTGCAATTCCGGCGTGATGGCGATCGAGAGCGGCTTTCTACGCAAAGCGCTTCCGAAAATCGGCGCCGACAACGCCAAGGGAGAATATTATCTCACCGACATCGTCATGCTGGCGCATGAAGCCGGCCTCACATGCGTCGTGATCGAGGCCGACGAAGCGGAAGTGCTGGGCGTCAATTCGCGCGTCGAACTCGCCGTCGCGGAATCCTTGTTTCAGGATCGCATGCGCATACGCGCGATGGCGGCGGGCGCGACGCTCATCGATCCGTCCACCGTCTATTTCTCATACGACACTAGACTAGGCGCGGATGTCGTCGTCGGTCCGAACGTCGTTTTCGGCGTGGGCGTTTCCGTCGCCGACAATGCAGAGATCAAGGCCTTTTCACACCTTGAAGGCGCGACTGTCGGCGAAGGCGCGGCAATCGGCCCGTTTGCGCGGCTGCGCCCGGGCGCCCTATTGAGCGCGAAAGCACGCGTCGGCAATTTTGTCGAGGTCAAAAATGCGACCATCGGCGAAGGCGCGAAAGCCAACCATCTGGCCTATATCGGCGACGCCGACGTCGGCGCGCGCGCGAATATCGGCGCCGGAATGATCACCTGCAATTATGACGGCGTCAGCAAACACAGAACCGAAATCGGCGAGGACGCCTTTATCGGTTCGAATTCCGCGCTCGTCGCGCCGGTCAAGGTGGGGCGCGGGGCCTATGTCGGATCGGGTTCGGTCATCACTGGCGATGTGGAAGAAGACGCGCTCGCGGTCGCGCGCGGACGTCAGAGAAATATCAGGGACTGGGCCGCGCGCTTTCGCAAGCAAGGCGGCGCAAAAAAGAAAAGCGGGGACTGACGGAATCACATGAGCGCTGACGACTATAAACGCCGGGCCGCTGCGGAAGCAGTGAAGCTCGTCGAGCCCGGCATGACCCTTGGGCTTGGAACGGGTTCAACAGCGGCGCACTTCATCGCGCTCCTCGCCGATCGCGTTCTCAACGGCCTGTCAGTGTGCGGCGTTCCAACGTCGGAAGATACGCGGCGGCGCGCGACCGAGGCGGGAATCGAGCTGATAGAGCCGGACGAAACGACGGCCATCGATCTCGCCATAGACGGCGCCGACGAAGCCGATCCGCGGCTTAATCTGATCAAAGGCGGCGGCGGCGCGCTGTTACGGGAAAAAATCGTTGCGGCGTCAGCGCGCCGCTTCGTTGTTATCGCAGATGCGTCAAAACGCGTGGTCGAACTGGGCGCTTTTCCCCTGCCCGTCGAGATCGACGGTTTCTGCTGGGCCCTGACGATCCAGCGCGTGCGCGAGACGCTTACGGAATTCGGTTTTGAGAATGCGCGGGTCGAACTGCGCGGGTCTGAGGCCGGCCCTTTCGTCAGCGACGGCGGTCATCTCATCCTGGATTGCAGCCTTAAGCGCATTCATAACCCGGCTGGTCTGGAAAGGGCGCTTGGCGCCATTCCGGGCGTCGTCGAAACGGGGCTTTTCATCGGGCTGGCCGAAAGCGCTATTTTCACCGGGCCGGACGGCGTCGAGATCGTCGCGCCGTGATCGCCAGCGGGCCTTCGCCGCGCCGAAGCGGCTTCGGCCGCGCAGGGCGGGCTTGGCCTCGCCGGTCCGTCTGACTAGTCTGCCGGCGCGGCGGCAAACAGAGCGGAATGCGCCATGGCGGCTACGAAATATGAGGAGCTTCAGCACGCGATCCGCGACTACGGCGCGGCGGCGTTCGAAAATCTCCTCCGTTGCAAGGCGTTCGGCGAGGCGGTCATTTCGCAGTTTCACGAGTTTCTGGGGTGCGACCGGGCCTGCGTGGCGGGCGTGCCGGTAGAGGGCCCGTTCGATCTGCGCCGCGATTACGGGGATCAGGCGTTCAGTTTTCACGGTCGAGACGTCATTATCCTTGAACCGGTGCGGTTTGGCGTTTCTCTGATTGTGAAAAACGCCGAAGACGCTGGCGCGCTTTGGCTGCGCACCGTCATATCTGTCGAAGTGACCGGCGATACATTCGACGTCTTCGTCGGCTCGCAGCCGCTTATCCGCATACCGCTCGAATTCGAAAGCCGGCTGCGTCCGGTTTTCAAAGCCATCCACCGCGAATTCCTCGACACCTTTGAAATCGAGGTGATGGAATTCAACGACGCCCGCTTTCGGACAGGGATTGGCTTTCTGCCGGACTGAGCGGATTGACCCGTCAAATCAGCAACACAGGACTGTCATGACAGAGTATGATTACGACCTATTCGCCATCGGCGCCGGCTCCGGCGGCGTGCGCGCCTCGCGGCTGGCGGCGAATTACGGCGCGCGCGTCGGCATTGCGGAGGAATACCGCGTCGGCGGCACCTGCGTCATCCGCGGCTGCGTGCCGAAAAAACTCTTCGTCTACGCCAGCGAGTTCGGCCACGCTTTTTCGGACGCGCGCGGATTCGGCTGGAGTTCGGAAAATGTACGCTTCGACTGGCCAAAGCTTGTCGAAAACAAGGACGACGAGATCGACCGCCTCAACGGCGTTTACATTCGCAATCTGAAAAATTCCGGCGTCGACATTTTCGAGACCCGCGCCACCGTCAAGGATCCGCACACGATCCATCTCGTCAATGAAGGCCGCGACGTGACGGCGGATAAAATTCTCATTGCGACCGGCGGCGCGCCCTGGATCGACGACAGCGTGCCCGGGCATGAACTCGGCGTCACCTCCAACGAGGCTTTCCATCTCGAAAAGCTGCCGCGGCATGTGGTGGTCGCAGGCGGCGGCTATATCGCGATCGAATTCGCCTGCATCTTTCGCGGACTCGGCTGCGAGGTCTGTCTCGTTTATCGCGGCGAGGACATCCTGCGATACTTCGATCGCGACATCTCCGTGCAGATTCACGAAGAAATGAAGCGCCAGGGCATACGCATCGTCACCCAGGCGGTCTTTGAAAAGATCGAACCGCTCTCCGGCGAGGAAAAACGCATTCATCTCTCGAACGGAACCCATATCGACGCCGACCTGGTCTTCTGGGCGGTGGGCAGGAAGCCGTCGACGGGGGAACTCGGCCTCGACGCGGCCGGCGTCGCGCTCGATAAAAACGGGGCGGTTATCGTCGACGAGTATTCGAAATCTTCCGTCGACAACATCTACGCGGTGGGCGACGTCACCGACAGAGTCGCGCTGACGCCGGTTGCGATCCGCGAGGGCGCCGCCTTCGCCGAAACGTGCTTCAACGATAATCCCACGAAGTTGGATTATATGTTCATTCCGAAAGCCGTGTTCGCCCAGCCGCCGGTGGGTTCGGTCGGCTATCCGGAGCACGAGGCGCGTAAAAAATTCAAGGCTGTCGACATCTACAAGACGACGTTCCGGCCGTTGAAGAACATGCTGAGCGGCAGCGAGGCGCACACCATGATGAAACTCGTGGTCGACGCCGAAAGCGACCGGGTCGTCGGCTGCCACATCGTCGGAGAAGATTCAGCAGAAATGATCCAGTGCGTCGCGATCGCCGTGAAAGCCGGCGTTACAAAGCGGCAATTCGATGAAACCGTGGCGCTGCACCCGACGGCGGCGGAAGAGCTCGTAACCCTGCGCGAGAAATTCCGGCCGAATATTTAGGGCGCATTTGCAAAACGCCAAACCGTCGCCGTCATCCCGGATGCAATGCAGCGATATATCGCTGCTTTGCTGATCCGGGATCGGCTGCAGCTTGCTCCGCGCAACATATCGACAGCGATCCCGTGTCTGCGCCGCATCATCAAAGATGCTGCGGCGCGCACGGGACGACAGAACAGATTCCGCAGCGCCTTACTTCGCCGTAACGTTCCTGATCTTGTTGCGCGGCGTCGATTTGTCGGCGATGAATTTTTTGATCCGCCGGGCCGATTCCTCAAAACCGATCTGATGGCGTCCGATGTCGGTCACGGCGATGGGCGGCACGCCGGTCATATCGGTCAGGCCGTCGCGATTGAGAAGCCTCGCCGATAAATCATCCGCATAGCCCTCAAGGCTTACGGTTTGCGTAGCAGAGAATAATTCGTCGCGGAATTTGTCGGCGATCGTCGCAAAGACCATCAGGCTTGTCGCCAGATTGCCGCGCGCCATACCGTAATCGGAGATTTCATAGCGGCTGATATAGGCCGCCCCGGACGGGTCGAGCCCTGTGCTCGCAAATGCATAACGATAATTAAACGCGTTGACAGTCTGCGCGTTCGCCTGACCTTCGAACAGCGCGATCATGTTGACGCCGACGCAATTTGCATTGCCCGGGCCTCGGCACGCCGCCGGCGCCATGAGAAACGTCAACTGGCCGTCGATATTGCCGGCGATATAGGGGGAGCCGTCTTCTGTGGCGCCCTGTTGCCAGACAATACCAAGCTCGCTGAGGATCGGGCCGACCGTTCCGGCGTCGAAATTCGATATCATGCCCGTCGGATTGCTGATTGGCGCAGCGTCTGTCTGCGCCTGCGCGCCGCCGACGATAAAACTCGCTAAAACGGCGATTGCAAAACTCTTTTTCATGATCCCCCACACCTCCCGACTATGAGCGATACCGCCCGTTTTCCCCGAATTGACGCAGCATAAGGCGAGACAAGCCTCGCGCCAAGCGGCGACGCAGACGTGACAGCAGCCCGTTCAGCCGATAATCCCCTCCAAATGGCGAAAACCCTGCAATCTGGCGAAACGCCGGGCCTGGCGTCGCGGCGGGCGAGCCTCGACCTGCTCCGACTGGCGCGCGCGGGCCGCAGTCTCGACGAAGCGCTGGCGGCCTGCCGGTCGTTCAACGCGCTTAAAGGCCCGGACCGGAGTTTCGCCCGGGCGCTGGCGTCAACCGTATTGCGACGACGGGGAACGCTCGACCATGTGATCGGTCCTTATCTCAACCGACCGCTGCCGGCGCGTTCAGCGGCCGTCATGGACATTCTGCGGCTCGCCGGCGCGCAGGTCCTGCTCATGGGAACGCCTGCGCACGCCGCCGTCTCCACCGCGACAAGCCTCGCCGGCGAGAAGCGCGAAACGGCCGGCTACCGCGGCCTTGTGAACGCCATTGCGCGCAAACTTGCCAGCGCAGGTCCTGAAGCAATCGCCAAATTACCTGCGCGGATCGACACGCCGGGCTGGTTGTGGCG
>JBHHVZ010000018.1:0-36686 GCA_046756245.1 Parvularculaceae bacterium | reverse complement strand
CAACCCGGCCCCAACCGCGCATTCCGCCTGGGCTGAAGCTGTGGGATAGATTTTTGACCGGGCCGTCCGTCGGGCCCCGGCGCGCCGCATCAGACGTCACGCGCCAGCCTCAGCCCGGAAAACTGCCAGCGCGCGTCCGGCGGGAAGAAATTGCGATAGGTCGCGCGGATATGACCTGCAGGCGTGGCGCAGGATCCGCCTTTCAGCACCATCTGCGAGGACATGAACTTGCTGTTGTATTCGCCGACGGCGCCCGGCGCCGCGCGATAGCCCGGATAGGGCGTATAGGGACTAGAGGTCCACTCCCAGACGCCGCCGTAAAGCTGGCGCAGACCCTCGCCCGGCGACGCCGGCCGGGGCGGCTCAGGCGCGGCGTCGTTGAGGAAGCCTTCTTTGTCCGTGCAATCGACATCGGCGGCGGCGCGCTCCCACTCGAATTCCGTCGGCAGGCGCCAGCCCGTCCATTCGGCGTAGGCGGCCGCCTCGTAATAGCTCACATGGGCGAGCGGCGCGGCCGGGTCGACCGGACGTTCGCCGAACAGCGTAAATTCGCGCCAGTCGTCGTCCGTCCGGCGCCAATAGAGCGGCGCCCGCCAGCCTTCCCGGCAAACCAGATCCCAACCGTCGGACAGCCACAACGCTGAACTTTCATAACCGCCGGCTTCCATGAATTCGAGAAATTCGCCGTTGGTGATCGGCCGGTTCGCCAGTTCAAAGGGCTGCAAATAGACTGTATGGCGCGGACCTTCATTGTCGAAGGCGAAGCCCTTGCCGCCCCGGCCGATCTCGCACAGTCCGCTCTCAAATGCGGCCCAGTCGAGTTTAATCGCGTCCGCGCCGTTTCCGTCCGGCGCCGGATAGGCCGCCGGCGCAAGCGGGTTTTCGTAAAGCCCATGCTTGAGGTCGGTGAGCAAGAGCTCCTGATGCTGTTCTTCATGGGCGCAGCCAAGCGCGACGAAGGGCGCGATCTTTTCGAGCAGTTCAGTCGCGGCGTCTTCAATCAGCGCCGCCATCGCCGCATCCACATGCGCGCGGTATTCGAGCACCTCCGCAGCGTCCGGACGGGACAGCACGCCGCGCCGGGAGCGCGGATGCATGGCGCCGACCTGATTGTAATAGGAATTGAACAGGTAGCGGAAATGCGGGTGGAAGACTTCGTAATCGCCTGCACGCTCGGTGAGGATGAAGGTTTCGAAAAACCAGCTCGTATGGGCGAGGTTCCATTTGACCGGGCTTGCTTCCGTCATCGACTGCAGCATCCAGTCTTCCGGCGAGAGCGGCGCGGCCAGTGTTTCGCTGCCGGCGCGGACGCGGCGGTAGCGGGCGAGGAGCGATTCCCGATCAACGTCGCTGACGGGGTCAGAAGGCATGGGTAAATGACATCCGCGTTTGTGAAATCCTTCCGGGTCTCTATCATAACGTCTGACAACGGCGACGTGGCAAGTTTCTATATTCGACCGGTGAAAAATGGCGCGGCGAAAACTGTCTTTTCTGGCGAGCGAAAAACCTGAAGCGGCCGCGGCCTGCGATCTATTGCGCAAGCGTTACGGGCATGTGGACGCCGCTGAAGCAGACATCATCGTCGCCGTCGGCGGCGACGGCTTCATGCTCGAAACCCTGCGCGGACACTTGCGCGCGGGAAAGCCGATTTACGGGGTTAATTTCGGCGCTGTCGGGTTTCTCATGAATCCGTATGCGCCCGACGATCTCGACGAGCGTATCGCCAACGCCGAATCAGCGGTGATCTATCCGCTTTCCATGAACGCTGAAACAGTCGGCGGCGATCGGATTTCGGCGATGGCGATTAACGAGGTGTCGCTGTTTCGCCAGACCCGCCAGAGCGCGCGCGTGCGCATTCTCGTCAATGGAAAGGTCCGCATGGACTCGCTCGTTTGCGACGGCGTGCTGTTGTCGACGCCGGCGGGATCGACCGCCTACAACCTCTCCGCCCACGGGCCGATCCTGCCGATCGACGCCGAGATGCTGGCTTTGACGCCAATAAGCGCGTTCCGGCCGCGGCGCTGGCGCGGGGCGCTTTTGCCGCACAGCGCCCAGGTGCGGTTCGAGGCGCTTGAGACCGATCAGCGTCCGGTGTCGGCGGTGGCCGACAATTTCGAGGTCCGCGACGTGGCGGCGGTCGAGACGGCGGAGGACCGCTCGATTTCCATGACCCTACTGTTCGACCGCGGCCAGTCGCTCGAAGAGCGCATTCTCGGCGAACAGTTCAATTACTAACCATCCGCCGCAGCGCCGCGCCGGCGATCGCGAAATGGTTTACGCCGACGTCTGAATCGCCGCATTGTCGCCGCTTAGGGTCGAGTTGCGTGCGCCGCCTTCCGTTCAGCGAGAATTAACCCGCCCGGGGAAGGATAAACCGACGGCGCCGGATGGCGGTAGCGCGGCTAAGGCCGCGGAGGGATTGGAATGGGCGCGCAAGCAGTTCGACTGTCGAATACCGACATCGATAATGCCCTAAAAAACAGAGACTTCGAAGTCCTTTTTCAACCGATCTTCGATCTCGGCAACGGCGCGCTCGCCCGCATGGAATCCTTCGTCCGCTGGCGCCATCGCAGCCTGGGCGTTCTGCCGCCCGGCGCGTTCATCTCGTTTTTTGAGTCGCAGGGCCGGATGGGCGAGCTGACCCGATATGTGCTGGGTCAGGCGCTCGAGCGCTATATCGGCTGGCGCGGTCCTTACGCGCCGGGAATTTCGATCAATCTGGCGCTGAGCGATCTCTCCGACGACGCCTTCGCCTCGCATCTGACGGTGCTCTTGCGCGAACATGAGTTCCCGGCTGATTTGATCACGCTGGAATGCCCGATGCCGCCGGTGACGGCGTCGCTGGGGACGTGCGCCGAGAACTTCAAGCGTCTCTCCGCGACCGGCGCGCGGCTGGCGATCGAGGTGCGCGGGCGGGCCAACGATCTTCTGCGCGAGCTCGACCCCTTCCCCTTTGTCGAGATCAAGACCGGCGGCGCGGCGATCCTGCGTTTCGCGCGCACGGTTCGCGGCCCGGGCCTGAGCGCGATTTCGGAACTGCTCGATATCGCCGGAAAGGCCAATGCGGCGATCACTGCTGTCGGGGTCGAGGATCAGGCGTCGCTGTCGGCGCTCCGCGGACTCGGTTTCACGGCCGCCCAGGGCAATCATCTCGGCAAGGTCGGGCGGTTAAAGGATTTCCTGCCCTCGCGCGTCAACGAGGTGCGAGAGCTTCTGGACCTCGATCCTCTGTCTCAGGATGATCTCGCCTCGCTGTTCCGGACCGGCGCGCCGAAACCGAAGCCGGCCGCCGCGACATGGGGCAAACGCAAGACGCTTCCGGCGCCGGCTGCGACTTCCGCCAAAGAGGCTTCGGCCGCCAAAGCGCCCGCCGCCAAAAAACCTGCGGCGAAAAAACCTGCGGTGAAAAAGGCGGCGGCGTCGGCGGGCGCAGGCGAATCCAGCGCAAGCGCGCAGCGCAAACGCAAGGCGGCGGCGATCGCGCGCGCCAAGAAAAAAGCCGCCGATGCGACAAAGAAACGCGCGCCGGCCGATCAATCGGCCAAAAAGACGCCCGCCGTCGCGCTCGCCGACGCCAGCATTTCCGGTTCGTCCCAAAAGCAGCCGCCCGCCGCGCGCAAGCTGCAGGAGCGCCTGTCTGAAGCGTTTCCGGAACGCAGCGCCGGCCCGAAGGAAACCGGCGGCGCGAAACGCGCGTCCCGGCCGCCGGCGCCGAGGGCGGCTTCCGGCGCCGCCAGGCCGGCCGCGCCGCCCGACGACCTGTTCGGCCCCGTGTCGGACGAGCCCGCCGGCCCCAATGCTGAAACTGCGGCGCCGTCCGCAAAAGATGAATCGATTCAACGGAAAAAAGCCGGCGCGGCGGCGCCGGCGAAATCCGAGCCCGCTTCGTCGGCCGAAAATGCTCAGGCAGAGCGTTCCGCCGCCGACAAGGACGACAAGGCAACGACCGCCGCGGCGCCTGAAATCATCGAGGCCGATCTGGTTGAAGAGTGCAGCGTGTCGGTCGCCGCCGAGGCGGCCGGCGGCGCGCTGAAGCGCGCAACGCTGGCGGTCGGCCGCGCAGCGGCGTATTTCCGCCCGGTTCTCCGCGTCGCCGGTCCCAGCTTCGAACCGCCGGCGCGACCGCCCGAACCGCGCCCGGAACCGCCGATCGAGGTCGCCGAAGACGACGCCTCCGAAATCGTCGAAGTTTTTCTCGACGACGAACCCGACGCGCCTGAAGCGCCGCCGCGCGCGCCTCATCCGGAATCGTTCCACGACTCGCTCAAGGGCGATCTGGAACAGACCGACATCGTCTTCGAGGAGACGAACGCGCCGGACGACGCCGTCGACTGGCGCGAGAGCGAAGAGCCGCGCGCGCCAGCCCGTCGACGCCGCAAACGCAAAAACTTCTTGATGCGGAGATATCGGATCTGGCCCGATCACTTCTGGCCGAAAAGCTGGAAGCGCGCCTGGCGCCGCCATAAGGCGGCTAATGCGCGCCGCGCCGCCGAAGACTTCTGATCCCGCCCGCAGCAGCGGATTTACCCGCCCAATCGCGATCCCGCGCCAGGCGCCCGCAGCGCTTGGGAAAGCCGGCCGACCGGCTTATGTTTAGCGCTCATTCCTTGAAGCATGCGAGCCGCAATGACGCCGAAGGAAAAGATACGCGACAATTTCAAACGCGCGCTTCTGCACGCCACGCGCGCGCTTTCCGCCAAGCCGGATGTCGAAGTGTCCTTCGGCGGCGATCATGCGCAGGTGACGGGCCGGCAGGCGCGCATTCCCCTGCCCGCGCGCCTGCTTGACCCGAACGCTGTCGCGGTCGCGCGCGGAGAGGCCGACGCGGCGGCTTTGCGGCTCGCCCATCACGATGACGCGGCGCACGCCCGCTTCGCCCCCAAAGGCGCCGACGCCGGCGCCGTATTCGGCGCCCTGGAAGAAGCCCGCATCGAAGCGCTCGGGGCGCGCGCCTTGAAGGGCGTCGGCGATAATCTTGAAGCGTCTCTCGAAAAAACGCTCGCAGACAAAGGCTATGAAAATCTCGACGCGCAGGCCGCCGCGCCGCTCGCCGACGTCGCCGCGTTGCTCCTGCGCGAGCGCCTGACCGGCAGACCGGCGCCTAAATCCATCCGTGCGATGGTTGAAGCCCTTGGGCCCGAGATCGAGGCGCGGGCCGGCGCGTCGCTCGACGCGCTGGCCGCCGGCGCGCTTTCCGACCAGTCGGCGTTCGCGAAACTTGCGCGCGCCGTCATCCGCGATCTCGACCTCGACGACGATATAGGCGATCAGGAAGAAGGTCGGGAACTCCAGGATTCCGACGAGGAAAGCGACGACGACTCAAGCAATGAGGAAGGCGAGGAAGGCGGAACGCCGGACGACGACGACAGCGTTCCCGACGGCGGCGAGGCGCCCGAAGACGACGCCGACATACCGGACCAGGACATGGAAGCCTCAAGCGAGGACGACGACGGCGCCCTCGACAACGCCAAAATCGCCGCGCTCAGGCCGAACTTCCGGGGCGACACCGGCGACCAGTACAAGGCCTATACGCTCGAATTCGACGAAATCGCCGAGGCCGCCGAGCTTTGCGAGGCGGAGGAAATGCTGCGCCTGCGCCGCACCCTCGACCGGCAACTTGAAAACCTGCACAACGTCGTCGCCCGCCTCGCCAACAAGCTCCAGCGCAAGCTGATGGCCCAGCAGAACCGGAGCTGGGCGTTCGATCTCGACGAGGGCGTGCTCGACGCAGCCCGGCTTGCGCGCGTGATCGTCGATCCGATGCAGCCGCTTTCCTACAAGCAGGAAAAGGAGCAGGAATTTCGCGACACCGTGGTGACGCTTCTGATCGACAATTCCGGATCGATGCGCGGCCGGCCGATCACCATCGCGGCGATCTGCGCCGACATTCTGGCGCGCACGCTCGAACGTTGCGGCGTCAAGGCGGAGATTCTCGGCTTCACGACGCGCGCCTGGAAAGGCGGGCAGTCGCGGGAAAAATGGGTCGAAGACGGCCGGCCCGCCAAGCCGGGCCGTTTGAACGATCTCAGGCACATCATCTACAAGGCCGCTGACGCCCCCTGGCGGCGGGCGCGAACCTCGCTCGGCCTGATGATGAAGGAGGGGCTTCTCAAGGAGAATATCGACGGCGAAGCGCTGTTGTGGGCGCATAACCGGCTTTTGGGCCGGCCTGAATCGCGGCGCATCCTGATGGTCATTTCCGACGGCGCGCCGGTCGACGACACCACGTCGTCAGCCAATGGCGGCGCCTATCTCGAACGGCATCTGCGCGAGGTGATCGGATGGATCGAGGCGCGTTCGCCGGTCGAATTGCTGGCGATCGGCATCGGCCACGATGTGACGCGCTATTATCACCGGGCGCTGACGATCGTCGACGTCGAACAGCTCGGCGGCGCGATGATCGACAAGCTGGCCGAACTGTTCGATGAAAACGCCGGTCCGCCTTTCGGGCGGCGCGTCATGGGAACCGCAGCATGAAACATTTTGTACGGATGATCGCCGCAGCCTGCTGCGCGCTGGCGGCGGCGGGCGCCGTTGCGTGCGCCAAGGATGCAGATGCGAACTGGCGCGCGGTCGAGGTCGCGGCGATTCCCCATGTGCTGCGCGGCGACGCCGGCGCCGACGAAGCGCTTGTGGCCGGGCGGCTGACCTATCGCGGCGGCGTTGAGCTGACCTCGCCCGATCCGGACTTTGGCGGGTTCTCCGCCCTGTCGGTCAGTCCTGACGGCCGCGGGCTGCTGGCGGTTTCAGACCGCGCGCAATGGCTGGCGGCGGGGCTTGTCTATGATGACAAGGGACGCCTGGCCGGGCTCGCCGGCGCCCGCATGGCGGCGCTCACCGGCGCCGACGGCGCGGTCATATCCGGCGCGAATGCCGACGCCGAGGGGCTGGCGCTTGCGGACGGCGACGCGCTTGTGTCGTTCGAGCGCGAGCCTCGGGTCGACGCCTATCGGATCGGCGCCGACGGTCTGTTGAACTATGCGGACCGCAGGCTCGACCTGACGGACGTTAAAGAGCTTAGAAATAATGACTCGCTTGAATCGGTCGCGCAGCTCGCCGACGGCCGTCTTGTTACGATCGCCGAAGGCGGAAAAGACGGCGATGCGCCTTCGCGGACCGGCTGGATCCTTAACGGCGAAGTCCTGTCGACTTTCACCTACAGACCCGCAAAGGATTTCAACCTCTCCGACGCCCATGCGGGGTCGGACGGCGGGGTTTATTTTCTTGAACGCGCCTATTCGCGACTCAAGGGCGTGCGCATAAATGTGAAGATGACGCATGCGGATGAAATTGCGCCCGGCGCCGATCTCGCCGCTGCGAAGCTCGCCGAATTCGGTCCGCTCTACGCCATCGATAATTTCGAGGGGCTCGCCGCGCGCAAGGACATTCTCGGGCGTACGTTCCTCTATCTGATCTCGGACGACAATTTCAGCGACCGCCAGAAGACGCTCCTGTTGATGTTCGAGCTGACCGACGCGGCGGAGTAAGGCCTCGCTTCCCGACGTCAGATATGCAGCGCGTGGCCGAGCGTTCTGAGCGCGGCTTCCAGGAACGCCTCGCCCTGGGTCGGGTGCGCATGGATCGTACCGGCGATGTCTTCGAGCGTCGCGCCCATTTCGATCGCCAGTCCAAACGCCGTTGAAAGCTCCGAAACGCCGCGCCCGACCGCCTGCACGCCGAGGAGGAGGTGATTGTCGGCGCGGGCGACGACGCGTATGAACCCCTCTTCGGCCTCCATGCTCATGGCGCGGCCATTGGCGGCGAACGGGAAGAGCGCCTTCTTGATCTCGTAGCCTTCCGCCTGCGCCTCGTCCGGCGACAGCCCGACCGTAACCACTTCCGGGTCGGTGAAGCAGACGGCGGGGATGGCGCGCCTGTCCCAGCGCCGGTTTTCGCCGGCGATAATCTCGGCGACCATTTCGCCCTGCGCCATCGCCCGGTGGGCGAGCATCGGCTCGCCGGTGACGTCGCCGATGGCGTAAATGCCGTTCATCGAGGTGCGGCACCGGTCGTCGATCTTGATGAAGCGCCCGTCCATATCGAGGACGAGTTCGTCGCGGCCCCAGCCCTCGGTCAGCGGCTTGCGGCCGACGGTGACGAGGATCTTGTCGGCGGAAAGCGTCTCCTCCTCGCCCTCGGCGGTTTCGATGACGAGGCCCTTGCCTTTTTTGGCGGGGCCCTTGGCTTTCGCGCCGAGATAGGTCGCGACGCCGAGCGCTTTCAGGCGCTTGGCGACGGGCCGCGTCAGTTCGTCGTCGTAGAGCGGCAGGATGCGGTCGAGCGCCTCAACGACGGTCACTTTCGAACCGAGTTTGGCGAGCGCCAGCCCAAGTTCGAGCCCGATATAGCCGGCCCCGACGACAACCAGATTTTTCGGCGGGGCGCTAAGATCGAGCGCTTCGGTCGAGGAGATGACGTCGCCGCCGAACGGCAGGAACGGCAATTCGACCGGGGCCGACCCGGTGGCGATGAGCACGTTTTCGGCCCGCACTGTCTGAACGCCGTCGGCGGTTTTCACTTCCACGGTTTTGCCGTCGAGAAACGTCGCCCAGCCGCTCAGCACCCGGACTTTCGATTTCTTGAGCAGTCCGCCGACGCCGGTCGTCAGGCGCCTGACGACGCCGTTCTTCCATTTGACGGTTTCGCCGAGATCGACTTCCGGCGACTTCAGCTTGATCCCGAGCGCCGACTTGCCGGCGGCGAAATGCGCGACCTTCTCGTACTCGTCAGCGGCGTGAATGAGCGCCTTCGACGGAATGCAGCCGACATTGAGGCACGTCCCGCCGAGCGCGCATCCCTCGACGACGATCGTATCGATCCCCAGTTGCCCGGCCCGGATCGCCGCCACATAACCGCCCGGCCCGGCGCCGATAACGAGGAGTTTGCAATGGGTTTCAGCAGTCATGTTTCGCTCCGTTTAAGCCTTACGCTTAGTGCTCCCTTCTCCCCTTCGGGGAGAAGGTGGCCCGAAGGGCCGGATGAGGGGGAAGGTGAATCCGCGAAATCTTCTGACTCACCTTCCCCTCACCCGGATTTTTTCGAAAATCCGACCTCTCCCCGAAGGGGAGAGGTGACAGCCGAGCCGATAACAAGGGGGTTGCATTCAATGACGGGCACTGAATTTCTCCGGCTATTTCATAGATCAATGTTGTGTAAGGGGCCCCTACGAATTTCTGCAATTTGACCGCCTCGTATCACGATATCGAAAGTAGATTTCGTGTTGCGAAGTATAAATTGCCGAATGTCTCCTTCGCATCTTTTGCCAAGCAAAATCGCATTCACGAAAATGTACTCTTCCTCGATGATTCCGGGATTAGTATCTTCGCAGATGATCGAAGAAAGTCCTCCGGTTCGATCCAGCGTTGAAAAGCCCGTGCGAAGAATGAGTCTGTCGGTGACTTCGTCACCCACACAACTGCCGCCGTCTGGCAAGCACTTGATTTGAGACTCCCCGTCGAAAAGCATGTAGTAAGTCGAAATCGCAAAGTCGGAGCCAAATATCCCCGCGATCAGCCCTACCGCCAAAGCAAGAAGCGCCTTCATTTCAATCCTCAATAAAAATCATCGCCGGGGTTTCGAACAGTCCCTTGATGCGCTGGACGAAAACGGCCGCGTTCCAGCCGTCGATCAGACGGTGATCGAAACTACAGGACAGATTCATCATCCGGCGCGGCGCGAATTGCGCGCCGTCCCAGAACGGTTTCACCTGAATCTTGTTGACGCCGACAATGGCGACTTCCGGATAGTTGATCACCGGCGTCGTGACAATGCCGCCGAGCGCGCCGAGCGAGGTGATGGTGATGGTCGAGCCGGAAAGCTCTTCGCGCGTCGCCGCGCCCGCCCGCGCCGCATTGGCGAGCCGGTTTACTTCATTGGCGCAATCCCAGAGCGTGCGCGCTTCGACATGACGCACGACCGGCACGACAAGTCCGTTCTCGGTCTGGGTGGCGAAGCCGATATGAACGCCGCCATAGCGATGAACGACGCCGGCGTCATCGTCATAAAGCGCATTCATCTGCGGCTGTTCTTTGACCGCCTTCGCCATGGCGCGCATCAGGAAGGGAATAAAGGTCAATTTCGGGCGGTCGTCGCGCTCTTCTTCGTTCAAACGGCGCCGCAATTCGCCCAAGGAAGAGATATCGACTTCGTCGACATAGGTGATGTGCGGAATATGCCTTTTCGACTTGGCCATTCCTTCCGCGATCTTGCGCCTAAGGCCGATCACCGGGATTTCCTGAACGCTCTTGTCGGGCGCGCGCGCGGCGCGGCCGGCGACGCCGTCGCCGGTTTCGAAATAGGCGTCGAGGTCGGCGTGAGTGATGCGTCCCGCCGGTCCCGTTCCGCGCACGCGGCGAAGATCGACGCCGGCGTCGAGCGCGCGCTTTCTGACCGCCGGCGCGGCCAGCGGCTTTTCGCCTTCCTTTCGCGGCGCGGCGGAGACCGGCGCCGCGGCGGCGGGCTTTTCAAAAGCCGGTTTCGGCGCCGGCGCCGGTTTCGCAGGTGCAGGTTTGGCCGCCGGCGCTGCTTTCGCCGGCTTGGCCTTTTTTGCCGGCTCTTCTTCTTTCGCCGGTTCTTCCGCAGGCGCCTCCGCGCCCGGCTCGATGTTGCCTTCGCCGTCGACTTCGAGACGAATGAGCGGCGAGCCGACCGCGACGACTTCGCCGATTTCGCCGCCGAGCCAGACGACCTTGCCTTCGACCGGCGACGGGATCTCGACCGTCGCCTTGTCGGTCATGACCGAGGCGAGAACCTCGTCCTCGCGCACGTTCTTGCCGGTCTTAACATGCCATTCGACGAGTTCGGCCTCGGCGACGCCCTCGCCGACGTCGGGGAGCTTGATCAGATATTCTCCCACCTCAAGCCTCCATCACTTTCTTGAGCGCTGCGCCGACCCGGTCGGGTCCCGGAAAATAATCCCATTCCTGCGCGTGCGGATAGGGCGTGTCCCAGCCGGTCACGCGCGCGATCGGCGCTTCGAGCGCGTAAAAACACGCCTCCTGCACGATCGCCGACAGTTCGGCGCCGTAACCGGAGGTGTGCGTCGCTTCGTGGACGATGACGCAACGGCCGGTTTTCTTGACCGATTCCTCGACCGCGTCGAAATCGAGCGGCACCAGCGTGCGCAGATCGATGATCTCGGCGTCGACGCCGGTCTCCTCCGCCGCCGCCAGCGCCACATGCACCATGGCGCCGTAGGTCAGCACGGTGACGTCTCCGCCTTCGCGCCGGATCGCCGCCTTGCCCAGCGGCACGATGTAATGATCCTCCGGCGCGTCGCCGAGCGGATGTTTCGACCACGGCGTCACCGGGCGATCCGGATGGCCGTCGAAGGGCCCGTTGTAAAGGCGTTTGGGTTCGAGAAACACCACCGGATCGTCGTCCTCGATAGCGGCGATCAGCAGGCCCTTGGCGTCGTAGGGATTTGACGGAACCACCGTCTTGATTCCGCAAACATGGGTGAACAGCGCCTCCGGGCTTTGCGAGTGCGTCTGACCGCCGAAAATGCCGCCGCCCGTCGGCATGCGGACCGTCACCGGCACGGTGAATTCGCCGTTCGACCGGTAGCGGATTCGCGCAGCCTCCTGCGTGATCTGATCGTAAGCGGGGTACATGTAATCCGCAAACTGAATTTCAATGCACGGCCGCAATCCGTAAACCGCCATGCCGATCGCCGAACCGACAATGCCGCCCTCGCTGATCGGCGTATCGAAACAGCGATGCCTGCCGTATTTTTTCTGCAAGCCCTGCGTACAGCGAAAGACGCCGCCGAAATAGCCCACGTCCTCGCCGAAAACGACGACATTTTCATCGCGGCTCATGGAGACGTCCATGGCGCTGCGGATGGCCTCGATCATCGACATGCGCGCCATGGTCAGACCCCCGCTTCCTGCCGCTGACGACGCAGATGAAGCGGCATTTCCTTGTAAACGCCCTCGAACATGTCGCGCATCGAGGGTTTGCCGCCGGAATGAAGCGTGCCGTGCTTTTCGGCTTCCTTCTGGGCCTGCAGAATTTCCGAATCAATCCGCGCTTTGGCCTGCGTATGACGCTCTTCCGACCATGCGCCTTTTAGGATGAGGTGGTTTTTGAGCCGTTCGACCGGATCGCCGAGGGGCCAGGCGTCGGATTCTTCTTTCGGGCGATAGGCCGACGGATCGTCAGACGTTGAATGCGCCCCGGCCCGGTAGGTGACATATTCGATGAGCGTCGGCCCGAGATTGCGCCGCGCCCGCTCGATCGCCCACTTCGCAACCGCATAGACGGCGAAATAATCGTTTCCGTCGACCCTGAGCGACGGCATGCCGAAGCCGTGTCCGCGCGCAGCGAATGTTCCCGCATCGCCCTTGGCGATGCCCTGGAACGTGGAAATCGCCCACTGGTTATTGACGATATTCAGCACCACCGGCGCGTGGTAGGTCGACGCGAACACCATGGCCGAATGAAAGTCCGACTCGGCGGTCGAACCGTCGCCGATCCAGCCGGCGGCGATTTTCTTATCGCCCTTGATTGCGGACGCCATCGCCCAGCCGACCGCCTGGATGAACTGCGTGGCCAGATTGCCCGAAATCGAAAAAAATCCGTATTCCTTCGACGAATACATGATCGGCAACTGGCGGCCTTTCAGCGGATCGTTCTCGTTCGAATAAACCTGGTTCATCATGTCGATGACAGGATAATCCGTCGACAGAAGAAGACCCTGCTGGCGATAGGTCGGAAAATTCATATCGCCCGGAGACAGCGCCTTCTGGAAAGCGCAGGCGATCGCCTCCTCGCCGAGGCTTTGCATGTAAAACGAGGTCTTGCCCTGGCGCTGGGCCATCAGCATGCGGGCGTCATAGGCGCGCACCCGCAACATGTCGGCGAGACCCCCGCGCGCTTCCTCGTCGCTCAAGAGACCGGCCCACGGACCGACTGCATTGCCCTTGCGGTCGAGCACGCGAATGATGGAATAGGCCAGATCGCGGATTTCCTCAGGCGCGACATCGACTTCCGGCCGCCGGACCGAGCCGGCTTTGGGTATGGCGACCCCGCTGAAGTCCGGTTTGTCGCCGGGACGGAATTCCGGCTCGGGAACGCGCAATTTTAGCGGCGGATAATCGGTCATCGATCCTCCTCTGGATCCGCTGGCGAGCGCTACCGCCTGCCCGCGCAGGCCCGGCGTTTCGGGGGTTCGGCCAGGTTCGCCAATTTCTCGCGCATTACCTGCGCGCGGCGTTTCGCGGCGTCAAGGCGCCGGCGCCATCGTCTAAATTCGCCCCGGGAGCGGCGCATAATCTTCTTTTGACCGTCGCGAATTAGCGGATTATTCGCATTTTCCGCATGCGCTCTGCGCCGCCTGAACCGGAACGCGCGGGCGCCTGCAAGCTGCTTTCTCCCGACGCCGACTGGCGGCGCGGTCATTTCGTCCTATTTGACCGGGGCGCATTTCGCGCTAGAGGGTTGGCCATGGCGGATTTTTTCGAGATGGGCGGCTACGCCCAGTTTGTTTGGCCAGCCTATATCGTATCGGCGGCGGCGATTGCGGGCCTGACGATTTATGTCTGGCGGCGCGGCAAGACCTTGCGCGAGAAGCTGAAGCGTCTCGAGGACGCCCAGCCTGGAAACAGCCCCAGTCATGACTCTGAATGAATTAGACTCGGGCGCGCCGCGCGCCGCTTGACGGGACCGGCATGGACGCTCCGCCTGCACAACAACAGCGACCGGCGTTCGGCATGCAGCTTTGCGTGCGCGGTCTCGGCGTCACCCGGGGCGGACGGCGCATACTCTCCAATCTCGACTTCGCGCTGAAACCGGGACAGGCGGTGCTTTTGCGCGGACCGAACGGATCGGGAAAAACAACGCTCCTGCGCGCGCTGGCCGGGTTCCTGCCGACCGACGGCGGTTCGATCGAAATGGCCGACAGCGCCGGCGGCAGAATCGATGACGAAGACCGGCGCGCCAACACGATCTATTGCGGCCATGCGGACGCCGTGAAGCGCGCCATGTCCGTTTACGAGAATATGGCGTTCTGGGCGCGGCTTTACGGCGCCGAAAAAAAATCTGTGACGCTGGCGCTTGAGCGCTTCAATCTGAAACAGCTCGCCGACCTGCCGGCCAGTTTTCTTTCCGCCGGCCAGAAGCGCCGGCTCGGGTTGTCGCGGCTGGCGTTCTGCAACAAGGCGATCTGGCTTCTCGACGAGCCCACATCATCGCTTGACAGAGCGTCGGTCGAAAGTTTCGCGCGCGTCGTCGAAGAGCACCGGGCGCGCGGCGGCGGCGCGCTGATCGCCACCCATGACGGCTTCACGCTCGACGGCGCCCGGACCCTGACGCTTGCAGCAAGGACGCGGGTCAAATGAGCGCATTCGCCGCGATCATCGAACGCGACATTACGCTCGCCTTTCGGGCCGGCGGCGGGGCGCTTCAGGCGGTGACGTTTTTCGCGCTGACGGCGGTCGTGTTTTCCTTCGCCATCGGCCCCGACATTCCTTTGCTCTCGAAGCTTGCGGGCCCTGTCTTGTGGACCGGCGCGCTGTTGTCGACGCTGGTGTCGCTGGACCGCGTGTTCCAGGCCGACTACGAGGACGGCTCGCTCGACGTCATCGTCGAAACCAGCCCGGTGCTGGAACTGAGCGTTCTCGCCAAGGTCGTCGCGCACTGGTTTTCGACCTGCCTGCCGCTTATTGTTGCGACGCCAATTCTCGGCATTTTGCTCAACCTCGAACCTGTCGCCTATGCGCCGGTGATCCTGTCGCTGCTGGTCGGCACGCCGGCGCTGGCGCTTCTGGGCGCGTTCGCCGCCGCACTGGCGGTGTCGATGCGGCGCGCCAACGTGCTGGTGTCGATTATCGTCGGGCCGCTTTACGCGCCGGCGCTCATATTCGGCGTCGGCGCGGCGCAGGCCGGCGCCTTGTCAGAGCCGCACTTTGCGCCGAACCTGATGCTGGCCGGCGCGGTGACGCTGTTCTCGCTGATTATCGCGCCGTTCGCGGCGGCGGCTGCGTTGCGCGCCAATCTGAGTTAAACGCCGCTTCGATCGGCGGGCGCGTATCCGGCTGGCGCACATGCGGCGGCTTGGAGTATAATGACGGTCATGAGCGCGGCGACAGGAACCCCGGCCATCGCCAAAATTTCTCCCGACGCCCCCTGGGCCTGGCTCGGCGCGGGCTGGCGGGACATGCTGCGCGCGCCGTTTCTAAGCCTCGGCTACGGCGCCGCATTCGTCGTTATCGGCCTGGCGATCACCGCCGGATTGTGGCGCGCCGGACTCGAATCGGTGATTCCGGCCGCGATCGGCGCCTTCGCGCTGGTCGGACCGCTGCTCGCCGCCGGTCTCTACGAGATCAGCCGCCGGCTGGAGGCGGGAGAGTCGCTTAATGCACGCGACATAATTTTTGTAAAGATGAGATCGCCTGCGCAGATGGCGTTGATCGCGTTCTTTCTGATGTTTGCGGTTCTTGTCTGGATGCGCATGGCGACGCTGATTTACGCGTTGTTCGCCCACGGCTCTTATTTGCCGCTCGGAGAGTTCATCCCGTTCACGCTGACGACCAGGGCCGGCGTCATGATGCTGGCGGTGGGAAGTCTGACGGGCGGCGCTATCGCCTTCGTGATTTACGTCCTGACGGCGCTCTCCATGCCGCTGCTGATGGATCGCGAAGCCGACGCCTTCACGGCGATTGCGTTGAGCGTCGAAGCTGTGAAAAAGAATCCCGGCGCGATGCTGTTGTGGGCCTGGATCATCGCCGTGGTGACGGCTGTCGGCATAGCGCTGTTCCTTGTCGGACTTATCGTCGCCTTTCCGCTGCTCGGGCATGCAACATGGCGGGCCTATCGCGATCTCGCCGGCGCCGCCTAATCCTCATCCTCATCAAGATCGTCGTCGAGCAGAATGCGTTCGGCCGCGCCGTCGAGGTCCTCATACTGGCCGGAGCGCAGCGCCCAGAAAAACGCCAGAAGACCGATGAGGCCAAGCAGCAGCGCAATCGGAATGAGAACGACGAGTACGCTCATTGCACGTTCTCCCGCTTCCAGCCGGCCAGCCGCAAGGCATTCAGGGTGACGATAATCGACGAACCCGACATGGCGACGGCGGCGATCAGGGGCGTCACGAATCCGAAGACCGCCAGCGGCGCGGCGACAAGATTGTAAAGCGCGGCGAAGCCGAAATTTTCGAGCATGCGCCGGCGCGCTCTGGCGGCGACGTCGAAGGCGTCGAGCACCGGCGCCAGACGCGCGCCCTGAAAGACGAAGTCGGCCGCCGCCTGACTGGCGTCGGCAGCCGTTCCCGGCGACAGGGAGGCGTGCGCGGCGGCGAGCGCCGGCGCATCGTTCAGTCCGTCGCCGATCATCGCCGTGCAGACTCCTTTTGCGCTGAGCTCTTCCAGAACGGCGATCTTGTCCTGCGGCGACAGCTCGGCGCGCCAGTCGTCGACGCCGGCCTCTTGCGCCATGCGCGCAGCCGGCGCCATGCGGTCGCCCGAAAGCATCATGGTCTCAAACCCGCGCGCCTTGAGCGCGGCAATGACGGCAGCGGCGTCCTCGCGCAGCCCGTCGTCGAAGACAAAGCGAACCTGTGGTTCCTCGCTGCGCCGATACCAGGTCTGCACCGTTCCCGCGTCGGCTTCCTCCCCCGAGCCGACCCAGTTGGCCCGCCCGAGACGCGCAGGCGCGCCGTCGACATTCCCTTCAATCCCGAGCCCCGGCGTCTCGTGCGCTTCGCCGGCCGCCGGCCCGGCGCCGGCCGCCGCGACAATGGCCCGGGCCAGCGGATGGCGGCTGGCGCGTGCGAGCTTTGCAGCGCCGGCGAGCGCGTCGGGCGGAATCTCATCAGCGTTGGCGAGCAGCAATCGGCCGTGAGTGAGCGTGCCGGTCTTGTCAAAGACGACCATATCGACCTCCGACAGGCGCTCGAGCGCGTCGCCCGATTTGACCAGCACGCCGGATTTGAAAAGCCGCCCGGTGGCGACCACCTGCACCGCCGGCGCGGCGAGCCCCAAAGCGCATGGGCAGGTGATGATCAGGACCGCAACCGCGTTTAACAGCGCGCCGCGCAGCCCGGCGTCGCTCAGGAGAAACCAGCCGAGAAACGCAGCGAGCGCCAGACCGTGCACGATCGGCACATAAAGCGCCGCCGCCCGGTCGGCGAGACGCATATAGCGGCTCTTGCCCTGTTCGCCGGCTTCAATAAGCCGGGTGAGATCGGCGACGAGGGAATCTTCGGCCTTCGCTTCGGCGCGCATGACGAGACGGTGCGAAAGATTGACGACGCCCGCGTAGATCGTATCGCCAGCCCCGGCGCGCGCCGGGGCGCTCTCGCCGGTGACGAGCGAAACATCAAGCGACGACTCGCCCTCCTCAATGACGCCGTTCGCCGGCGCCCGGTCGCCCGGCGACAGCACGATGCGATCGCCCACATTAATGTCGCGCGCAGCGATCGCTTCGACGACGCCGTCCGCCAAAATCCGGTTGGCCGTCGTCGCCTGCAGCGCCAGGAGATCCTGCGCGGCGGCGCGGGCGCGCGCGCGCAGTCGGTGATCGAGATAGCGTCCGATCAACAGAAAAAACAACAGCATCACCGCCGCGTCGAAATAGGCGTGCTCGCCGCCGCGCATCGCTTCAAAAACGCTCAAGCCCAACGCCAGCGTAACGGCGAGCGAGATCGGCACGTCCATGTTGGCCCGGCCCGCTTTGAGCGCCGCGAACGCCGAACGGAAGAACGGCCGGCCCGCAAATGCCGCCGCGGGGATGGCGATCATGCCGGAAATCAGATGCATGAGCGCGCGGGTCGCTTCGCCCATTTCGCCATCGTGTCCGGCCCATACCGACACCGAGAGCAGCATGATGTTGGCCGTCGCAAAACCGGCGACCGCCAGGCAGCGCAACAGGAAACGCCCTTCGAGATCGGTTTCCTTCGCCGCCGCTTCCGGGTCGAACGGCGCTGCGCGATAGCCGAGATCGGAAAGCGTTTCGACGATGCGCCGGGGCGCGAGCGCGCCGTCGCGCCAGGCGACCGACAGTTTGCCGGTTGAAAGATTGAGCCGCGCGGCGACGCCGCCGGGCAGTTTTTCAAGACCGCCTTCGATCTTTCTTATGCAGCCGGCGCAGTGGGCGCCGTGGACGGCCAGTTCGAGCCGCGCCGTTCCGTCCCGGGCGCGGCGAACGAACGGCGCCGGATCGACAATGGCGGCGTCGGCGGCGGGCTCGAGCCCGCTCGGACAGCCCGGCGCTTCGCCGGCGATGGCTCTCGGCTGCGTCATTCGATTACGATCCGGGCTTTGACGTCGAAGCGTTGACCGGCGTCGTCGACGGCGCGCGCCGAGAGATCCCAGACGCCCGCGCCGAGTTCCTCAATGACAACCTCATAACGCCCGGCGCTCGTGTGAACAAATTCGACAGGATGGGCGGCCTCGGACGCCGGCCGTTCGAGCGCGCCCGTCACCTCAAGACCGTCCAGCGGCGCGCCGGTGCGATCTTCAAAAGACAACGCCACAAGACCGGCGTTATCTTCGCGGCGCGCGGCTTCTTCAACGACGGCGCGCCAGCCGAGCGCTTCCTGCCGGCGGCGGTCGGCCAGCGCGTCATTGTAGTTGAGACCCTGTAGATACGGCTTTTCTTCCTCCTGGCCGGGAAAGCTTCTGAGCGCGAGCGTCATGAAAACGATATTCGCGGCGATCACCACGGCGAAAAACGCAAGAACGCCCGCCAGCACATGCCAGCCCTTGATTCGGAATTGCGCCATCAGCGTTCTCCCAACAGGAACACGGTCGGGTTTTCGGCCGTCTCCCCGCTGACGATGTCGCGCGCGATAATGCGAACCGGCTCGGACGATCGCGTTGCGGGACCGGGGTCGAGGGTGGCGAACATGCGCACGGCGCGCACGGTATCGCCATCGACGACGACGTCGGCGCTTGCGCCTTCCACGGTTTCGCCGACCGCGCTCACCATCATGCCCTCGGGCCCGTCGAACGTCACGCGAAAGAGGCGCGGTCCGTCGTCCTTGTTGACGAGCTTCACCGTATAGGCGTTGCGCACCGATCCGTCCGACAGCTTCACGAATGGCGGCGTGCGGTCGCGCAACACATTGATCTCCATAGTCGCGCGCGTCGACAGGCCCCACGTCATCAATCCGCCGACAGCCGCCAGCAGCACGGCGTAGAGAATGGTTCTGGGACGAATGATGCGAAAGACAGGTCTTTCGCCCGCCGCGCGACGCGATAGGTTGATATTCGTGTCATAGCCAATGAGCCCCGTCGGCCGGCCGACTTTTTTCATGATCTCGTCGCAGGCGTCGATGCACAAAGCGCAGTTAATGCATTCGAGTTGATCGCCGTCGCGGATGTCGATGCCCATCGGACAGGCGGCGACGCAGGCGCGGCACGACACGCAATCGCCGCGGCCCTCCCAGGGCTCGCCTTTCTTGTGGGGGCCGCGCAGTTCGCCGCGGTCGCGCTTGTACGTGACCTGCAGCGTGTCGGCGTCGACGAGCGCCGCCTGAATGCGCGGCCACGGGCACATATAGGTGCAGACCTGTTCGCGCATTGAGCCGGCGAGCACATAAGTCGTAAACGTCAGAATGCCGATAAAGAGATAGGCCGACGCCGGCGCCGCGCCGTTGAAAATCTTCGGCAGGATCGCCGGCGCGTCATGAAAGTAAAACACCCACGCCCCGCCCGTTCCCATCGCAATCAGCAGCCAAAGTGCATGTTTGACGACTTTCTTGCCGGCCTTCGACGCCGTCCATGGCGCCCGCGCGAAATGGATGCGTTTGTTGCGGTCGCCCTCGACGAGCCGTTCAACGGCGATAAAAAGATCCGTCCAGACCGTCTGCGGGCACGCATAACCGCACCACACGCGCCCGAACAAAGCCGTTGCGAAGAACAGCGCCAGCGCCGCCAGAATCAGCAACCCGGTCAGGAAATAAAGTTCGTCCGGCCATATCTCGATGAAAAAGAAATAAAAGCGCCGGCCGGGAAAATCGACCATAACGGCTTGATCGGGCTCGCCAGGTCCGCGCGGCCAGCGAAGCCAGGGCAGCACGTAATAAACGCCAAGCGTGACGATAAGCAACGTCCATTTCAGCGTGCGGAATTTTCCATTGACGGCTTTCGGATAAATCGGCTCGCGCGCCTTATAGAGCCCGCGCCGCGCGGCCGCGTTGACGGCCTCGACGTCGTGGCGCTCGACGCTCTCGTGCGCCGCGCGGGCGCGATTGTTTACGGCCAATTCGGTCACTGCCTCAATGTCCGGTTCACCGGGCTCGCCGGTTCAAGCGAAGCCCAGGACATTTCCGCCCTGTCTATAGTTTATTCCCCGCCGCCGAGCGAATGCACATAGACCGCCAGCGCGAGGATTTCTTCGTCGCGAAGCCTGTCGGTCCACGCCGGCATGACGCCGCCGCGCCCGTTCACAAGCGTTTCATGAAGGGTCGCGCGGTCGCCGCCGAAGAGCCAGATGGCGTCCGTAAGGTCGGGCGCGCCCAGCATTTGCTCGCCCTCGCCTTCGGCGCCGTGACAGGCCGTGCATTGCTCTTCGAAAACAGGACGCGCGCGTTCGACCGCAGCGTGATCAGCGTCGCGGCCTGAAAGCGCGACCACATATTCCACTAAGTCGTCGATCTGTTCGGCGGTCAGCAGGCCGTCGCGTCCATAGGCCTGCATCATGTTGAAACGGGCCTGATCGTGGCCTGAACGCGCGCCGAAACGGATCGTCTGGCGGATGTCGTCAAGCCCGCCGCCCCAGAGCCAGTCGTCGTCCACGAGCGACGGATAACCCGGAAAGCCCTGGCCGCCGGCGCCGTGGCAGGTGGCGCAGTTATCGCCGAAGAGCGACGCGCCGGCTGCGCTGGCGAACTGAAAAAGGTCAGGATCGTTTTCGATGGCTTCCAGAGACGGCGCCGCGAGCAGCCGGGCGGCGGCGTCGGCGCGCGCGGCGTTGAGCGATGCGATCTGCGCGCTCACTTCCGCGCGTTCGCTGTGGCCGCGCAGGCCCTTGGTGTAGCCGCTGATCCCGGGCCACGCCGGCATCAACACCCAGTAGATGACCGATATCCCGATCGTGATGTAAAAAATAATCACCCACCAGCGCGGCAACGGATTATTGAGCTCCTTGATGCCGTCCCAGTCGTGACCCGTCGTTTCTACGCCCGAATGTTCGTCAATTTCCTTGTCCGCCATCACCATCCTCATCTTCGAGCGGAATGCGACTAGCGCGTTCGAAATTTTTCCGGTTGCCGGGCGCGAGCGCGTAAATCAGCACCAGCACGAACGCCAGGATGAAGAGCAAGAGCCCTGCCGTCTGCGCAAAATGCGAAAGCGTTTCATACATTGCACGTCACCGGTAATTCTCCTCGGCCTCATAGGTCGAAAAATCGACCATGGTTCCGAGCACCTGCATATAGGCGATCAGGGCGTCGAGTTCGCTGATGCGGCGCGGATCGCCGTCGAAATCGCGCGCCTGCGCTTTCGGATAGCGGGCGATGAACGCGTCGTAATCCGGGGAAAATTCAACGACCTGCGCGCGCACGTCGGCGACGGCGTTGTCGATCATTTCGTCCGTATAGGGCACGCCGACGGCTCGATTCGCTTTTAGATTGGCGGCGATGTCTGCGTAATCAAGGTCTCGGCGCGCAAGAAAGGCGTAAGGCGGCATCACCGATTCCGGCACCACGCTGCGCGGATCCTTCATGTGCTGAACGTGCCAGGCGTCGGAATATTTGCCCCCGACCCGCGCCAGATCCGGGCCTGAGCGTTTCGAGCCCCACTGGAAGGGATGATCGTACATGCTCTCGGCCGCCAGCGAGTAATGACCGTAGCGTTCCACCTCGTCGCGCAGCGGACGCACCATCTGGCTGTGGCAGACATAGCACCCCTCGCGCACATAGATGTCGCGCCCGGCCAGTTCGAGCGGCGAATAGGGACGCACGCCGTCGACCTCTTCGATGGTGCTTTCAAGATAGAAAAGCGGCGCAATCTCGACGACGCCGCCGATGGCCACCGTTACAAGGATTGCAACCGTCAGCGCGAGACCATGTTTTTCGAGGAATTGATGCCGTTCAAGCATGGCCGCGTCTCTCCTATTCAGCCGGCGCGGGCGCGAGCGTCGGTTCGGCCTCTTTCGCGCTGACGTCGCCGCGCGCCGTGCGCCACAGATTGTAGGCCATGATCAGCGCGCCGATCAGGAACAGCACGCCGCCAACCGCGCGCACCACATAGTAGGGATGCATCGCCTCAACCGTTTCAACGAATGAGAACTGCAGGAATCCGAACTGATCATAAGCGCGCCACATCAGTCCCTGCATGATGCCGGAAACCCACATCGCGGTGATGTAGAGAACGATGCCGATGGTCGAAATCCAGAAATGCCATTCGACGAGGGCTTGCGAATAAAGCTGTTTGCGTTTCCACAGCCACGGCACGAGGCAGTAAAGCGCGCCGAAGCTGATATAACCGACCCAGCCGAGCGCGCCGGAATGCACATGGCCGATGGTCCAGTCGGTGTAGTGCGACAGCGAATTGACCGCGCGCACCGACATCATCGGACCTTCGAACGTCGACATGCCGTAGAACGCGACTGAAACGATCATCATGCGAATGACCGGATCGGTGCGTATTTTGTCCCACGCGCCCGACAGCGTCATCAGACCGTTGATCATGCCGCCCCAGGACGGCATCCACAGCATGATCGAAAACGTCATGCCGAGCGTCTGCGCCCATTCGGGCAGCGCCGTGTAGTGAAGATGGTGCGGACCGGCCCAGATATAAATGAAGATGAGCGACCAGAAGTGCACAATTGAAAGGCGGTAGGAATAAATCGGCCGCTCGGCGCGCTTGGGCACGAAATAATACATAATGCCGAGGAAGCCCGCGGTGAGGAAAAAGCCCACTGCATTGTGGCCGTACCACCACTGGGTGAGCGCGTCCTGCACGCCGGCGAAAACCGGATAACTTTTTGAGCCTGCAAGCGAGACCGGAACGGCGAGATTGTTGACGATATGCAGCATTGCAATCGTCACGATGAAGGCGAGATAGAACCAGTTCGCCACATAGATATGCGGTTCTTTCCGCTTCAGGAGCGTGCCGAGGAAGACGAGGAGATAAACCACCCATACAATGGTGAGCCACAAATCGGCGTACCATTCCGGCTCTGCGTATTCTTTCGACTGGGTGACGCCCATCAGATAGCCGGTCGCGGCGATGACGATGAAAAGGTTGTAGCCCCAGAACACGAACCACGGCGCCAGCCCGCCCCACAGCCGCGCGCGGCACGTGCGCTGAACGACATAAAACGACGTGGCGATCAGCACGTTGCCGCCAAACGCGAAAATCACCGCCGAGGTGTGCAGCGGACGGAGCCTTCCGAAATTCGTCCATCCCAGATCGGGGAAGTACAGGAACTGCGGAAACGCAAGTTGAAACGCGATGACGACGCCGACCAGAAATCCGGCGATTCCCCAGAAGACGGAGGCGACCGTTCCCGCCTTGACGACGCCTGTCATATAGCCGCTTCGATCGTCGGCGACGACCTCGGTCGCCCAGTGAACCAGGCCGAGAAGGCCGAACCCGAAGGCGGCCAGAAACACATAGGCGTGGGCCGCCATCAGTCCGTCGCGCGCGCTGGCGACCGCAAACAGCGCCCACAAGATTCCGACGATGAGAAACGCCGCGATAAGCGCGCCGTCCACGCCAAAACCGCGCCGCCGAGCCGCCAATGGCGTCATCGCTTTCTCCTCTGTGCTTCGAACCGGGTTTTCGTCTTTCCTGGTCCGTCGATTCGCTTGCGAATCGCTCTTCGTCTTTCAGTCATCGTATCTTCTAGTTACGGCGGCGCAAAAATCTATTCCCCGGCGCTGCGCCATGAAGTCACAGAACCCCATGTGCGATTGCGAGGCGTTCGCAGACAACCGCCCTTTCGATGAATATTCATCTTTATACGGTCCAGACGGCGGTCGGACGGCGGGAGAGCCCTGACGACAGACCCGGCCGCCGTCTCATTGCGGGACTCTGCGGCGCTATTGCAGGCGCACGCTTTTCAGCGCATGGAATGCAAATGATGCAGCCCACCGTCAGCGTTCTCATCGTCAATTACAATTCGGGCGACCGCCTTGGACGCTGTCTCGTCCATCTCGAGCGACAATCTTTCGCGGAATTCGAAATCATCGTCGTCGATAACGGCTCGACTGACGGGTCCGAACGGGCGGCGGAGAACGCAGGACGCGAGACAGGGCTGATCCGGGCCGGAGAAAATCTCGGCTTCGCCGCCGCCAACAATCTCGCCGTCCGGTCGGCTTCCGGCGAATGGCTGGCGTTTCTGAACCCCGACGCCTACCCCGCAGCGGACTGGCTTGAGGCGTTTTCGAACGCCGTCGAAAGCTATCCTGGCGTCGACGCCTTCGGTTCGACCCAGCTTATGGCCGACGACCCGTCGATCATCGACGGCGCCGGCGACGCTTATCATGTCTTCGGCGTTCCCTATCGCGGCCATTATGGCTGGCCGACGGAAACGCTGCCCGAGGACGGAGAGTGTTTCGCGCCGTGCGCGGCGGCGGCGTTTTACCGGCGGCGCACATTCGAATCGCTTGGCGGGTTCGACGAAAGCTTTTTCTGTTACGGAGAAGACGTCGATCTCGGCTTTCGCCTGCGCCTCGCCGGCGGCCGCGCGGTTCAGCTTTCGCGCGCTCAGGTGCTGCATGAAGGCTCTGCGATTTCCGGCCGCCACAGCGATTTCACGCTTTATCACGGCCACCGCAACCGAATCTGGACCTATTTTCTGAACATGCCGCTGACCATTCTCATTCCCACAGCGCCGTTTCATCTGTTCGCCAATCTTTACCTTCTCGGGCGATTCATGGCGGTCGGCGGCGCGAGCGCCTATCTGCGCGCGCTCAAGGACGGGTATGGCGGCCTGCCCCGACTGTACGCCCGGCGACGGCGGCGCCAGCATGCGCGTAAAGCCTCGCTCGGAGCCATTGCCCGGATGCTGACCTGGTCGCCGCTGAAGCCCTATCGGCGCGAAGCCGATCTTTTCCCGATCGATCCGCAATGAGCGCCGCGCGCTCTTTGCCTGCAGCCGAATCGGCCGGTAATATAGGCGTGCGCGCCGGCGCGCCGACCGAAGGAGCCGGCCCATAGCCGCATCGCTGACAATCTACGACGAGGTCCGCGCCTGGATGTTCGGCGCGGCGCTGCCGTTCTGGAGCGCCAACGGCGTCGACCGGGAGCATGGCGGCTTTGTCGAAGACCTGCCGTTCGGCGGCGGCGAGCCGGCCGACTTCAAGCGCACGCGCGTCGCCTGCCGGCAAATCTATGTGTTCGCACACGCCAGCCTGCTCGGCTGGAGCGAGGGCGACGACCTCGTGCGTCACGGGCTTTCTTATCTGACTGAAAAAGCATGGAACGGTCCCGACGCCGGATTCGCACGCAGCCTGACGCGCGAGGGCGGCCGTTTCGATCCGACGCCCGATCTTTACGACCACGCTTTCGCCTTGTTCGCCTTCGCCTGGGCCTATCGCGCCACGCAGGAAAACGATTGCCTCGACTGGGCGCACAAGACGCTCGATTTTATCGAGCAGGTCTTTCGCGAACCCGACGGAGAAGGCTTCTGGCACGCATCGCCCGCCCGGGGCTGGCGCCTGCAGAACCCGCACATGCATCTTCTCGAAGCCTCCCTGGCTGCGTTCGAGGCGAGCGGCCAGGGACGTTTCGCCGACCTCGCCTGCGAGCTGGCAGCGTTGTTCAGAGCGAGGTTCTACGACCCGGAAACCAGGACGCTCGGCGAATTCTACGACGACGACTGGACGCGCGCGCCGGCGCCGGACGGGCTGCGGATCGAGCCGGGGCACCAGTTCGAATGGGTCTGGATCCTTCAAAAATGCAACCGGCTCCTCGGCCTTAATCTCGGCGAGGAAGCCCGCGGCCTGGCGGCATTCGCTGAACACTATGGGGTGAACGAACGGACGGGCGCCGTGTTCAACGCCGTCGCCGCCGACGGCGCGCCGCTCGACCGCGGCTCGCGGACCTGGCCGAACACCGAACGCATCAAGGCCGCCGTCGCGCTGTTCGAAATGGAGGGGATCGACCCCGCCGACATATTCGAATCGAGCGGCGGGCTGTTGTTTGACCGTTATTTCAACACAGAGCCCGCCGGCGCCTATATCGACGCCTTTGACGAAAACGGCGCGCCGACGGCCGACCGCATTCCCGCCTCGACGCTCTATCACCTGTTTCTGGCGTTCGCAGAGATGCTTCGGATCGAAGAAAGGGCCGCGCCGGCGCCCTGACCAGCGAGACCGCGCTTTTCCGTTTAGCGATTCGCGAATGTCCGCCTGCGCCCCGCTTTGTCGTAGGCGATGACGCGCGTGTTTGCAAAAACGCTGATCGTTCTTTCGACCGCTGCCGGATCAATTAGCGTCAATCCGGTCGAAAGTCCGTCGGCGATCGCCGCCGAACGGTGAACGACCGAAACCTGACGCCATGAACTTTGCGCCGGACGGCCCGTTTTCGGATCGAGGATGTGGCCGCGCCGGCCGGCTTGGTCGAAGGTGGTGGCGAGCGGCGCGGAAGTGGCGACGGCTTCGTCGACGAGATCGATCGTTTCGGCGACGCTTTCGCCGCCCGCGCCGCTTAATCCGACGCGCCAGTTTTCATACGGGCCGCGCGTTCCGAAGGCGGCGATCTCGCCGACCGACGCCAGCACGTCTTTGAGCCCGTTGTCGCGCAAGAGTTTCGTCACGCGATCGGTGACGTAGCCCTGGGCGACGCCGTTGAGCGTCAGCGCCGCCGACGGCGAAGACAGTCTGATCTCGTTCGACGCGACGGAAACATGCCGCCAGCCGCTGTTTGCAACGAGCGCCCGCAGGCGCGCCTCGTCCGGCTCGGCGGCGCCGGAATTCGTTTCCGCATGATAGGCCCAGACGGCCTGCACAGCCGGATCGAAGGCGCCGCCTGTCGCTCGATTGACGGCGGCGCAGATCGAAAGAAGCTCGACAAGCTCGGCAGGCGGGTAAGCGAGACGGGCGTTCTTATTCAATCCGCTCAAGGCGCTTTCCGGACGGTACAGGCTGAATATGTTTTCGAGCCGTTCGATTTCCTTGAGCGCCAGCGCGATGAGGCGCCCGGCTTCGCGGCCGTCTTCGTGACGCAGGGTGAGACTCGCGCCGGCGCCGAGCGCGACGCCGGACCAGCGATGCAGATGCGCGTCCGCCGCCGCCGCTGGCGCGCCCGACAACGCCGCCGAGGCGGCGAAAAGCTGGATCGCCCGGCGTCTCGAAATTCCGTCGTCAGCGTTCTTCATCAGCGTCTCCATCAGGCATCGACATATCGCCTTCATAGGGCGCCAGAACATAATCGTCGGGAATCTCGGACAGAGTCACGACGCGCCCGCCATGCGCAGCCTGAAACTGTACGGCGCCGGCCATCGACGAAAACGGAATGGTTTCCGGCGCGCCCATGCCGCCGCGAAAATCGCTCTCAATGACGAAATAGGCGTCTTCGGCTTTGATCCATTTGAGCGCGCTCATATTGCGCCCGCCGGCGTCGCCTTGCATGTCGGTCACGTAGAATGCGACCGCGTCCATCGTTTCCTCCGGCGAGCGCGTATAGACGACGCCGTCGCGCACCTGGCTGAACCAGATGGGGCCGCCTTGACCCTGGACGAAAATCTGCGCTTTCGGTCCTTCATGCTCGACAACGGTCATGCCGCAGTAATAACCGACCGCTTCGCGAGTCAGCGGCGCCGGATCGGGCGGCGGCGCGGCTTCTTCGCGCGCGCCGCATCCGGAAAGAACTCCCGCCAGCAATAATCCAAGATATTTCTTCACGGCTGCAATCTCCGAAAAGCGAGAACGGCGGCGGCGAACGCGCCAGCGATCCAAGTCCCGAGCGACAGGATAGCGAGCCGCGGATCATAGCCGAGCGCATCGCCGGCGCCGGAAAGTCCGGTCGCATTCGCCCCCAGATCGAGCGCCGACATATTATAAAGCCTGAAGGCGTCAGCCGGGTTGGCCGCCAACAGCCAGGGAAACACCTCCTTCGAGAAGGCGCCGCCCTGATCCGCCACAAGCGCGCCCAAGAGCGCCAGGTCGAATAGCACGGTCGCGGACAGCCAGACGCCCACGGCGAGCGCGGCGGCGAGTCCGCTGCTTTGGGCCAGCGCGCTGACGACATAGCCGATGCAGATGAACACCGCGCCGAGCATCGCGCTAGTGGCGATCAGGCGGACTAGATCCGCCGCGGCCCCGGCGGAGGGCGCGTCAAAATAGAGATACAGCCCGGGCCCGCCGAACCCGATCAGGACGGCGATCGCGATCACTGCAAAATGACCGGTGAATTTCCCCGCAATGACCGAAAGGCGCGACACCGGCGTCGCCAGCAGTAATGATAATGTCCCACGGTCGATTTCGCCGGCGATCGCATCGAAGCTCAGCAACAGGGCGAGCAGCGGCACGAGATAAACCGAAAGCGTAGCAAGGCTTGCGACTGTCACGGTCAGGCGATTGATATGGCCGGCGGCGCCCGGCGCGCCGCCGACGAATGACAGAACTCCCGCGAACGCCAATAGGATGAGCGCAGCCAGGATCACCCAGCGGTTTCGCAGGCCGATCCGAAACTCGGTCTTCGCCACGGCCAGTATGTTCTTCAGTCCACCTATCACGCCGCGCCTCCCCGTGAGGAATAGTAGCGATAGACGTCGCCGAGGGACGGTTCATGAATCTCGATGTCGCGCACCGCTTCATCCGCGCCCATGACGCGCCGGACGATGTCGACTTTCTCTTCCGGGCGGCACAGCACTTCGACCTTGCCGGCGCCGACGATCTGTCCGGAAAACCGGCGCGCAATTTCCTCAGCATTTCCATTCGCAACGCGCAAGCGCAGGCGCACCGGCAGATCCGCCGCTGCGCGCAGATCCTCCTGTACGCCGTCGCCGACAAGCGCGCCGGATTTCAGGATCACGATGCGGTCGGCGGCGCCGTCAATGCCGTTGAGCGTGTGCGATGAAAAAACGATTGCAGCGCCCTCTTCCGCCAACGCACTGAAGCAGCCGTAAAACTCTTGCCGGGATTGGGGGTCGAGGCCGCTCGTCGGCTCGTCGAGCAACACCAGTTTCGGCGCGCCCAGCAAAACCAGCGCCAGACCGAGGCGCTGGCGCATTCCCTTCGAATAATGGCCGACCCGTCGGCGCGCCGCATCCGCAAGTCCGACGCGCGCAAGCGCGTCGCGCGCCTGATCCTTTTTCGCCCGCTTTAATTGCGCATAGAGATGGAGAATCTCCTCGCCCGTCAGATTCCGCGGAAAGGCGACGCTTTCGGGAAGATAGGCGATCGCATCGCGCGCCGCGTCGCTTCCCGGCCAGCCGCCGCACACCTCGATTTCGCCGGCGTCAGGATGAATAAAACCGAGGATCAATCGAAACAGCGTCGTCTTGCCGGCGCCGTTATGGCCGAGCAAGGCAATGCGCTCGCCCGGCGATACGGAGAAGCCAACGTTGCTGAGCGCCCGCACGGCTCCGAACGACTTGCTCGCCGAGCGAATGTCGAGAACGCCGGTCATTGGCGCCGCCCCGCCGCAATCGCGTCATCCTTTTCCAGAGCTGCTATAGCCTCCGTCAGCGGGCGCATCAGCGGCGCAGTATCGACAACGCCGCCCGGCAGCAGCGAGGGAAACGCCGACTGCGCCCAGCGCACGAGCTGCACCGCCGGGCTTCCCAGCAGCAGCGCCGATGAAGGCTGCGTCCAGAGAATCTGATCGACGGCGTTGTTCGGACGGTATGGCTGGTCGGCGACGCCGTCGCCATTGATATCGAACGCGGCGTTGTCGCTCCAGAAATTGCCGACGCCGTCAACGCTCCAGTCGTGATCGGCGGTTCCGACATATTTCACTTGCGTGCGATTGCCGACGAATGCGTTCCCCCAGACTTTATTTCGCGCGGAGCCGGCGGTGAAATGTATGCCGATCCCGCAATGCTCCAACCAATTTCCGAAAACGACGTTCTTGTTGGCGTTGTACATGAACAGGCATTTATTGGCGCCGCCGCGCATGGCGTTCATCTGTATTTCGGAGTCGTTCACGAAGTTCAGCATGACGCCGTGATCGCGGTCTCCGACGGAGCGGTTTCCGCGAACAACAAGCCCGCTTGAAAACATCAGCGCGAAGCCGAGATGATTGCCCACGGAGACGTTGTCTTCGATGCGGCTGTCGAGCGTATGCATGTAGTGAATGGCGAAGCGCAGATTCTCCATTCGATTGCCGCGAATGATGTTGTCGCGGCTCGTATTCAGGAATACGCCGTCGCGCCCGCCGATGATCAGATTGTATTCAATTACTGCGCCGGGCGCGTTCCAGAGATAAACCCCGTTGCCGCGATCGTTCATCCGGTGATCGAGCCGGCCCTTGATGGTGTTGCCGGCGACGCGCGCGTCCTTCGCCCCGTGCACGTCGACGCCGACGAGGTTGTTGAGGAACAGATTGTCTGCGACGCGCGCGCGTTCGGCGTTTTGCGTCAGCTTGACGCCGGAATCGATGGTCGAATGCGATGATCCGGAGTTTGCGATCGTCAGTCCCGTTATCAGAACGTCTGCGGCGTCGACGGTGATGACGCTCCCCTTGCCGCCGCCGTCGACCCGAACGCCGTCCCGGCCGATCAGAGAAAGCGGCCTGCCGATGACGACGGGGCCGGCGTAGTCGCCGGGGGACAGGCGGAGCGTATCGCCCGGCGCCGCCTGCGCGACCGCGTTTGCAAGCGCGTCCGGCCCTGGCGCGACGTCGATCGTCTCGGCGAGCGCGCCGAGCGCGACAAGGGCGTTGCATAACCCTCCCAACAGGAGAAGCCGGAGGTCCATGCGCAACGCCCTTGTCATTCCTCGCCCTATCCTGTCAGGCCCGCGGCTCGACAAGCATGCGGCCGCGCATTTCCATATGCAGCGCATGGCAGAACCACTGGCAATAGAACCAGTGCACGCCCGGATTGCCGGCGGTGAATGTCACCGAGGCGGTCGCCTGCGGGCCGATCTCCATGGCGACGCCGTGATTGGAGAGCGTGAAGCCGTGCGTGAGGTCGTCGATATCGTCCATATTCGTGACATAGACCGTCACTTCGTCGCCTTCTTTCACGGTGAATTTCTCAAGCGAGAAATTCGGCGCGACCGAGTGCATGTAAACGCGAACCTTGTCGCCATCGCGGATAACGTCGGCGGCGAAGTCGAGATCGACGCCGTCGGCCTCCGCCTGCCGGCGCGCGTCCTCCCACGTCGGATCGTCGCGCTTCCACACGCGGACCGGATTCACGATGGACCGGCGAACGATGATGCTGTCATGCGGTTCGGCGAATGTCGGACCGTCATGAACGACTTTCATCTCATCGCTGGAAATATCGATGAGCTGTTCGTTTTCCGGCTTCAGCGGACCCACATTGAGGAACCGGTCTTTCGAAAACTTGTTCATCGAAAGCAGCCATTTTCCGTCCGCCTCAAGCGTTTCGCCCATGCTCGTCGAGTTGTGGCCGGGCTGGTAGTGAACGTCGACCTTGTTGATAATAGGGTCGACGTCTTCGCCGGCGTAGGCGCGCACGGCCTTTTCGAGGTTCCACTTCACGATCTGGCTGTCGAGGAAGAGCGTCGTAAAGGCGTTTCCCTTGCCGTCGAACGCCGTGTGCAGCGGCCCGAGGCCAAGTTCCGGTTCGGCGACCACCGCCGAGCGCGGATCGATATCGCTTTCAAAAAGCGCGTCGAGCTTTCTGACGTCGATGACCGAAACCGTCGGCGACAGCTTGCCCGCCACGCAGACATATTTCTTGTCCGGCGCGGTGTTGACGCCGTGGGGGCTGTTCGGAATCGGAATGTAGCGGGTGTATTTCGAGCCTTTGCGTCCGTCGACGACGGGCACGCCGTTCAGCATCTGCACGTCGCCGTTCCGAACCGCTTCTTCGATGCGCTTCAGATTGAAGATCACCACATGGTCCATTTCCGACGCGGTCATCTCGGCGAGGTTCATGCCCATTTCGGAATTGTAGGACGTCGAGAAGGCGTATTTGCCCTGATAGTCGCAATCGACATTGTCGAGATTGCCGCTGACGATCACCTGCCAGGCGACTTTCATTTCATCGCCGTCAATGGCGGTGAAAATATTGATGTATTTGTCCGGCTCGTCGAGGATGGAGCCGTCATTGACCAGCGGCGTTTCATGTTCGCCATTGGCGAAAATATATCCCGTACGCGGATACTTCTGCGGACGCATGCCGTGAATATCCTGAGCATTGGGAATCTGAATGATCTTGTCGCACTTCATCACGTCGCAGCGCACGCGCGCCACGCGGGTGTTGGCCTTGTCGTTCATGAACAGATAGCGCCCGTCATAGGCGCCGTCCGTAAACGACATATGCGGGTGGTGGAGGTCGCCATTGTCATAAGTTTTCTGGCCGCGGGCGGCGAGATACGCCTTGGTTTCCGGCAACAGGCCTTCTGTCAAAATCTTCAGGGATTCATTGGTGGCGCCCCATCCGGTCGCCGAGCACCGGTTGAACACCGGAATGCGCATGAACTCGCGCATGGACGGCACGCCGAGAATGCGCAGCTCGCCGGTCTGGCCGGACGACCAGAAACCGTAATACTCATCGAGCTCGCCCGGCTCGAGATGCCATTCGGCCGATTTCGCCGCTGACTTCGGCGCCGCCGCAGATTCGGGCGCGGACGTTGCTTCGCCTGCATCCTCGGCCGCCTTTTCCGATCTTCCGCAGCCGGCGAGCGCAATCGCGCCGCCCGCTCCAACCCCGGCGGCGACGATCGCGCGTCGGGAAATCCCATTTTTTTTGACGTCTTTATCACTCATCTCCGTTCTCCCTTGTAATAACGATTCCGATTACGCATCGTCGCTCACCGTCGCATTTTCCGATTGGCGAGGACGTAAGTCCGGGGTTTCGGCGTCCGGGTCTAATTGTCCGGTGCGCGCAAGGAAGCGCCGTCGCCTTAGCTGTTTTTTGATGCACACGGGGCATTTCTCGGCGCTCTGATAAAGCACCTGGCAATGCAGGCATTGATGGCACTCATTCGGATTGATGTTTCCTTCCGGGTGAATCGCTTGAACGATGCATTCGTTGCCGCAGGTCTGACATGGATTGCCGCACTCGCGATAACGCTTCAGCCAATCGAACATGCACAGCCGGCCGGGTATCGCCAGGGCCGCCCCGAGCGGGCAGAGATAGCGGCAATAGAAGCGCTCGATAAAAAGCCCGATGACGAGCAGTCCGCCTGCAAACAATACGAACGGCCAGGCGCGCGCAAACTTCAGAATGATTGCGGTCTTGAACGGTTCGATTTCCGAATAACGTTCGGCGAGCTCAAGCGAATAGAGCGACGCGCCGAACAGACCGAGGAAAATCATGTATTTGATCGGCCACAGGCGCTCATGAATCCCCCACGGGACGCGGATCTGCGGGACTTTGAACACTTTTGCGATTTCGTTGGTCAACTCCTGCAGCGCGCCAAACGGGCACAGCCAGCCGCAATACGCGCCGCGCCCCCAGAACAGGAGCGAGGCGGCGACCGAAAACCACAGGATAAAGATGAGCGGATCCATCAGGAACGCGCTCCACTGAAAATCCGTCATAATAGCCTTCGCAAAGGCGAGCACGTTGACGACGGACAACTGCGCATTCGCATACCACCCGATGAAAAAGAGCGTGAAGGAGAGAAATCCTCTTCGGAACCATTTGGTCGCCGCCGCATGGCGCGTAAGCTGCATCTGGAAGAAGAAGGCGGCGGTAAGAATTCCAATCGACAGCAACAGGATAACGACTTCGACCTGTTTGTCGCGCCAGATTCGCTTCCATAAATGCGTCATGGAGTCCGAAGCATCCTGGCCGGCGTTATCGCGCGGATCGACGATGAATCGATCCGGCAATTGGTAGCCGAGATCGAAAGTGGTGAAGATTTTTTCGATCGGTCCGACGCTGCTGTTCACAAGCAGCTGTATGCGGAACGGTTCGGCCGGGTTGAAAGCGATGTCGGATGGGATTTTGAAAAGGTCGACGTCGGTCAAAATCGGCGCGCCATCGGCCGCGATTGCTCCAAGGCGCTTATGCTGCTTGTCGTTGAAGCGAACCGCCGCGTCGCCCTGGATCAACTGAATCCGGTCGAAAATGCCGCCGCGCACATAGCTTGAACCCTTATAGGAATAGCGCCCCGCGCCGGCGAGCAGCACGGCGTATTCGCCCTCGTTCAGCCAGCTCGCGAGGTTTTCGTATTCCGCGTCGCCGAGCAGCGAGCGTCCAATCGTTGGCTGACTGACCAGTCCCGCATACATTTGCGTGAAAACTTCTTCCGGCGCGCCCTTCTCCGGGCGCGCGCCGGCGCGCGCGTCGCCAAGCGCGTCGAACGCATCGTTAATGTCGCCGACGGTGATGCGTAACGCTGCGACCGACCCGTCGGCGGCGAGCGCTTTCCAGCTTTCAGCGCCTCCGATGTCGTCGCGCGCCATCCGCGGTTTCGCGGCCGCGCCGGCGACCGTTTCTTCCGGCTTTGCGAGGCCGCCCAGCTCCAGCGCCCGGGCGACGCGCAGTCCCGCCCGCACGATCGAGTCGTCGATCACCATGACCGTGACGGTCGCACCGGAGATAATGTCGAGCCGGCGCCGCGATTGCTTGGCGCGCGCCACTTCCCTGAGATCCAGACCGACATGACCGTTGGTGACGGCTTCAATCCTCGAATTCGGAATGCCGATAAGCACGATCGGCTCCGAATGTTTGACGAGGCGAACGCCGGTTACTTTGGCGTCGAGATCGACCGCCATCAGAATGTGAATGGGTTTGCCCGAATAGCCCGTCGTCGTAACGAAATCCGACGTTGCAAAAACCCAGCCGACGGTTTCGCCATTGCGCAGGACGGGCATGACCGGCAGGTCATCTCTGAGTTTCCCGTAGGCGGTCGCGCCAGGAACCATCTCGCCGGGCTGTGTTTCATCGATAAACTGCAGCAGCACCGGTTCCTGCTGGGCGGAAGCCGGCGCAAAAGAACTCAGCAAAAAAATTGCCAGCGCCGGCAGCAGCGCAACCACGCCGCGCATCGAAGATTCTATAATGCAGCGGGCCTTCACCATCGGCGAAAACAGGCTTCTATAAGGCGTATTCCAATTACATGTTTAAGCATCTGCTCCAACCAGCGTATTGACTCAGATCATGGCGGATCGGATTTCGCCAAAAAAAGACGCACGCAACCGCCTCGCGACGAAACGCCACAAGTTGATCGGTCCGAAGCCGCCCCGCGCCTGATGGGGTCGAAGCGCAAGTTTGTTCCCGCCGCCTTGTCGTCACTCGACCGAATTCAAATAAGCGATCACGTCGGCGCGGTCTTGCGCAGACGGCAGGCCCGGGAAAATCATTTTATTGCCCGGCACATATTCGCCCGGATTGGCGAGATATGCGTCCAGCGCCTCTTCGGTCCAGACAACGCCCGACGCAGTCATCGCCGGCGAATAGTTGAAGCCTTCGGCTTTGCCGGCCTCGGCGCCGACAATCTTGTACAGAGACGGCCCGATTTTGTGTTGACCTTCTACGACCGTGTGACAGGCCATGCATTTGATGAAGACGCGCTTGCCCTTCGAGGCGTCGCCGACTACGGCGTCGCCCTCGGCCGACGCCATTTCAATCTCGACCGTCTCCGGCGACGGCTCCTGAGCCGTCGGACTGGCGATTTTTTCCTCGTCCGCCCGCTCGACCTGGGCGGCCGATTCGCCGGACTGCGCGTCCGACTCGGCCGAAGACTGTTCGTCCCCGCCGCCGCTGCAGCCGGCGGCGAGCGCCAGCCCCAGAGCCAGCACGGCCTTGCCTAGCACATCGATAGAATACCGCATCAACGCCTCCACCTTCCAATCATCTTGAGCTTGCTACAACGAACCAATTCAGCGCGCTGAAATTAAGCGCCAGAGAACGCCCAAGCAACAGGCCGGCGGCGCACGCCCGCACCTGAACGAAACACCTGCAAACCGCCGCATCATCCCTTTAAAGGAATAATTTTATCGGCGACAGCGGCGACTTTCTTTATATATGTATTTTTGATACATCTTTATGCGACTTGCTGACGCGGCGAACGCCGACGGCGCAGCTTGCAAAGCAAACAAAAGGCGAGCGTTTCGCCGCTAGCAGGCCTGCCCACAGGCAATATCGCAGACACAGCGCGGAGTGATTTTCAAGGCTTCCACATGCGTCTCACATTATACACCGATTACACGCTGCGTATTCTTCTATATCTGGCGGTCAAGCGCGGCGAACTGGCGACCATTCAGGAAATCGCCGAGCGATACGCCATCTCGAAAAACCATCTGATGAAGATTGTCCACAATCTCGGCAAGGACGGCTATATTGAAACCGTACGCGGGCGCGGCGGCGGCATACGCCTTGCTGTCGCGCCTGTAGCCGTCAATATCGGCGAAGTCGTCAGGCGTTATGAAGACGACATGCGAATCATCGAGTGTTTCGACGAAATATCGAATACTTGCCCGATCGCCGGCGTGTGCGCGCTTACCGACTATTTCGGGGACGCGCTCGAGGCGTTCCTGAAGACGCTTGACTGCAAAACGCTGGCTGACGTTCTCAAAGCCTCGCCTAAAATCTCAAAGCGGCTCGGCGTTTAACCCCGAGCTGCGCTGACCTGCTTTCGCCGAAGCGAAACTGCTTCGGCTTCGCGCAGGCAGGCGACCTGAGATCCCATTCAAACGTCTTAT